>NZ_RZSB01000843.1:0-2351 GCF_004023285.1 Mesorhizobium sp. M2A.F.Ca.ET.067.02.1.1 | reverse complement strand
CTCGGCATAAACAACCGGGACGAGCTTGCCGAGGCGGAAGCGATCTGGCAGGCGCGCCGGCGGCGCGAGGCGATGCTGTCCGGCGTGACGCTGATCGCGCCCGAAACCGTTTATTTCTCGCACGACACCGAGATCGGCGCCGACACGATCGTCGAGCCGAATGTGTGGTTTGGCCTGGGCGTCAAGATTTCCACCGGCGCCACGATCCATGCTTTTAGCCATATGACGGGCGCTACCATCGCGGAGAATTGCGAGGTCGGGCCGTTCGCGCGGCTGCGGCCTGGTGCCGACCTCAGGAAAAAGGCCAAGGTGGGCAATTTCTGCGAAGTCAAGCAGTCGACAGTGGAAGAAGGCGCGAAGGTCAACCACCTGACCTATATCGGCGACGCGCGCGTCGGGGCCGGGGCCAATATCGGCGCCGGCACCATCACCTGCAACTATGACGGCTACTCGAAATTCTTCACCGATATCGGCGAGGGCGCCTTTGTCGGCTCGAATTCCTCGCTGGTGGCGCCGGTCACGATCGGCAAGGGCGGCTATATCGCCTCCGGCAGCGTGATCACCGAAAGCGTGCCTGACGATGCGCTGGCTTTCGGCCGTGCCCGCCAGAAGACGATCCCCGGCAAGGGCAAGGAATTGCGCGAGCGCTTCGCCTCGGCCGCAGCGGCAAGGAAGAAAGCGGCGGCGGAGTAGCGTTTCAGGCGGTGCTCTCGGTGGGTTTGCCGAAGGCGGCCGTCACCTCGATCTTGCCGACGATCGCCTTGTTGAATTGAGGCAGGTCCTCGGCGGGTATCCAATATTCGAGATGCGCCTTGCTGCCGGCATGCTCGACCCTGTAGCCGCTAAGAAAGCTCTTCAGGACCTCAAAGCGGGTGACGAAACCGGAGCCGCTCGCCGGTACGTTCCAGTCGCGGGCGATCTGGACCGCATAGGCTTCGGTGAGCACGGGATAGAAGATCGGCTGATCGCAGGCGCGGCGGAAATTCGCGCATGCCCGAAGCCTTGATTAGTTCCAACTTCTTGGGTCCGATCGGACGCCAGAGTGTCGTGGTGGGTTCGCTCATGGCCCGACATTTAGCCAAATCTTGCCGAAAAGAGAACCAAATGCCTGAAAAGGCGAACAATTGGAGTAACTGGATTGCAAGCGCCGTCTGGCATGGTGCATGGAGCAAAAGACCGTTCCGCTGACATGGAACGAAACGCAAAGTGACTTTCGCGGCAGGCCGGCAACCCCTAGATAACGCCGGGTTTTCCGCTGGGAATCGGGGGCAAGCGCCATGTGCGGTATCGTTGGAATCGTCGGCCATTCGCAGGTCGCGCCGCTCATCGTCGACGCGCTGAAGCGGCTTGAATATCGCGGCTACGACTCGGCCGGTGTCGCCACCATCGAGAAGGGCGAGCTCGGACGCCGCCGCGCCGAAGGCAAGCTCATCAACCTCGAACGCCGGCTGAAGGACGAGCCGCTCGACGGCACAATCGGCATCGGCCACACGCGCTGGGCGACACACGGCGTACCCAACGAGACCAACGCGCATCCGCATTTTTCCAACGGCGTCGCCATCGTCCACAATGGCATCATCGAGAATTTCGCCGAGCTGCGCGACGAGCTCACCCGCGACGGCTACAGCTTCGCCTCGCAGACCGACACCGAGGTCGTGGCGCATCTGGTGGCGCGCGAGCTAGCCAAAGGGCTGAAGCCGGTGGAGGCTGCGCATGCGGCGCTTAAGCGGCTGTCCGGCGCCTTCGCGCTGGCGATCATGTTCCAGGGCGACGAGGACCTGATCGTCGGCGCCCGCAACGGTCCGCCTCTGGCCGTCGGCCATGGCGAGGGCGAGATGTTTTTGGGCTCGGACGCCATCGCGCTGGCGCCCTTCACCAACTCGATCACCTATCTGGAGGATGGCGACTGGGCGGTGGTTCGCCGCGAAGGCGTGACCATCTACGACATCGACGGCAACAAGGTCGACCGCAAGCGGCAGCAGTCGCTTTCGACCAGCTTCATGGTCGACAAGGGCAACCGCCGGCATTTCATGGAAAAGGAAATTCATGAGCAGCCGGAGGTGATCTCGCACACGCTGGCGCATTACGTCGATTTCATTTCCGGCCAGTCGAAGCCGCTCGACCTGCCGTTCGACTTCGCCAGGATCGGCCGGCTGGCGCTTTCGGCCTGCGGCACCGCCTATCTCGCCGGGCTGATCTCGAAATACTGGTTCGAGCGCTATGCGCGGCTGCCGGTCGACATCGATGTCGCTTCCGAGTTCCGCTACCGCGAGATGCCGCTTTCGGCCAATGACGCGGCCTTCTTCATCTCGCAGTCGGGCGAGACCGCCGACACGCTTGCCTCGCTGCGC
>NZ_RZSB01000842.1:0-2359 GCF_004023285.1 Mesorhizobium sp. M2A.F.Ca.ET.067.02.1.1 | reverse complement strand
CCAAGGGCCTGCTCAAGGCAGCGATCCGCGATCCGAACCCGGTCATCTTCCTCGAGAACGAGATCCTCTACGGCCATTCCTTCGATGTGCCGAAGCTCGACGATTTCGTGCTGCCGATCGGCAAGGCCCGCATCCACAAGCAGGGCAAGGACGTCACCCTCGTCTCCTTCGGCATCGGCATGACCTATGCGGTCAAGGCGGAGGCCGAGCTGCGCGGCATGGGCATCGATGCCGAGATCATCGATCTCAGGACCATCCGGCCGCTCGACTTCGACACGATCATCGCCTCGGTGAAGAAGACCAACCGTCTCGTGGTGGTGGAAGAAGGTTTTCCGCAGAACTCGGTCGGCGACCATATCGCCAACCAGGTCTCGCAGCGCGCCTTCGACTTCCTCGACGCGCCGGTGATCACCATCGCCGGCAAGGACGTGCCGATGCCTTATGCGGCGAACCTCGAAAAGCTGGCGCTGCCCAATGTCGGCGAGGTCGTCGAGGCCGTCAAAGCCGTGACCTATCGCTAAGCCGGTCGGGAGGACATCATGCCAATCAACATCACCATGCCGGCTCTCTCTCCGACGATGGAAGAGGGCAATTTGTCGAAATGGCTGGTCAAGGAAGGCGACAAGGTTTCGCCGGGCGACGTGATCGCCGAGATCGAAACCGACAAGGCGACGATGGAAGTCGAAGCCGTCGATGAAGGCACGGTCGCCAAGCTGGTGGTTCCGGCCGGCACCGAAGGCGTCAAGGTCAACGCGCTGATCGCCATCCTGGCCGGCGAGGGCGAGGATGCCGGCGCCGCAGCCAAGAGCGGTGGCAGCGCCGCGCCAAAGGCCGAAGCGCCGAAAGCGGACGCTCCGAAGGCCGAAGCCCCCAAGGAAGCACCCAAGCCGGCAGCAGCGGCCGCGGCGCCTGCGCCGGCGAAGGCCGAGCCCGCTCCCGTCGCCAACGGCCACGCCGCCGGCGACCGCGTCTTCGCGTCGCCGCTGGCTCGCCGCATCGCCAAGGATGCGGGCGTGGATGTTTCCGCCGTGACCGGCACCGGCCCGCATGGCCGCGTCGTCAAGGCCGATGTCGAAGCGGCGATCTCTTCCGGCGGCGCCAAGGCGGCGCCTGCCGCGAAAGCGCCGGCCGGCGCTCCGTCCGCTCCGGCGCCGGCACCCAAGCCGATGTCGGACGACCAGGTGCTGAAGCTGTTCGCCGAAGGCTCCTACGAGCTCGTGCCGCATGACAACATGCGCAAGACCATCGCGCGCCGCCTGGTTGAGGCGAAGTCCACCATCCCGCATTTCTATCTGACGCTGGATTGCGAGCTCGATGCGCTCTTGGCGCTGCGCACGCAGCTCAATGCCGCCGCCCCGATGAGGAAGACCGACAAGGGCGAGGTTCCGGCCTACAAGCTCTCCGTCAACGATATGGTGATCAAGGCGATGGCCATGGCGCTGATGGCGGTGCCGGATGCGAACGCCTCCTGGACCGAGAACGCCATGGTCAAGCACAAGCACGCCGATGTCGGCGTCGCCGTGTCGATTCCCGGCGGCCTGATCACGCCGATCATCCGGCATGCGGATGAAAAGACGCTGTCGGTCATCTCCAACGAGATGAAGGATCTGGCGAGCCGCGCCAGGAGCCGCAAGCTGAAGCCCGAAGAATATCAGGGCGGCACGACGGCGGTATCCAATCTCGGCATGTTCGGCATCAAGGACTTTGCCGCCGTCATCAACCCGCCGCATGCGACGATCCTGGCCGTCGGCGCGGGCGAGGAGCGGGCGGTGGTGAAGAAGGGCGAGATCAAGATTGCCACGGTGATGTCAGTGACGCTTTCGACCGACCACCGCGCGGTCGACGGCGCGCTCGGCGCGGAACTGCTCGGCGCCTTCAAGCGCATGATCGAAAACCCGATGAGCATGCTGGTGTAAGCCAATTCCTGCAGGTCCTTGATCCGGCTTGCTCTTACGCTACAGGCCCTGCGATCACCGACTTGTCAGGCCGGCAGCTCGCAGGAATCCCGGCCCGGTGCTTGAAGCCGCCGCCATTTCGTTCCACATCGGGCGCAATGAACGGCAAGATGCGGGAATGGTTTCGGAATTGGCGATGGGCCCTGGCCGCATCGCTGTTCCTGCATGTCCTGATTGCAGCGTTCCTGTTCTTTGGCCTGCCGAGGCCCGAGCAACAGCCGGACCAGCAGGAACAGCCGGTCAACGTCGCGATCGTGCCGCCGCCGGAACAGCCAAAGCCGAAGCCCGCTCCGAAGCCGCCGGAGCCGAAACCTGAACAGAAGGTCGAAAAGCCGCCCGAGCAGCCGGCTCCGAAGCCACCGCCTCCGCAGCCGCCGAAGCCGCAGGACATCCCGGTTCTGAAG
>NZ_RZSB01000841.1:0-2361 GCF_004023285.1 Mesorhizobium sp. M2A.F.Ca.ET.067.02.1.1 | reverse complement strand
GCCCGGCGCTGACCAGCGCTGCCGTCGACACCGCGGGGCTGGGCGAGCGCGCCGCCCACGTGATGCTGAAGATGATCCAGTCGCGCACCACGCGCGCCGAGGACCATATCGGCGCCGTCAGCCTGGTCGTGCGGGAAAGCAGCGGGCCAAACCGCAACAGCCAGGTGGGAGACGCGGCATGAGCACGCGATGGGGACTGATCGGCGCCAGCACGATCGCCAAGCAGTTCATGATCAGCGCCATCCGCGCGCAGGCCAATGGCGAGATCGCAGCCGTGATGAGTTCGAACGCGGAGCGCGCGGAGGCCTACGCCCGCGAGAACGGCATTCCGGCCGCCGTCTCGACCCTCGACGCGCTGCTCAACTCGGACATCGACGCCGTCTACATCTCCACCACCAACGAATTGCATCTTGAGCAGGGCATGGCGGCGATCAAGGCGGGCAAGCATGTGCTGTGCGAAAAGCCGCTGGCGCTGACTAGCGCCGATGCGAAGACGATGGTTTCGGCAGCGAAGAACGCCGGCATCGTCTTCGGTACCAATCATCACCTGCGCAACGCCGGCGCTCATCGCGCCATGCGAGAGGCGATCGCCGCCGGCCGCATCGGCAAGCCGATCGCGGCGCGCGTCTTCCACTCGGTCTTTCTGCCGGAGAACCTGCAAGGCTGGCGTATCACCAGGCCCGAGGCCGGCGGCGGCGTGGTGCTCGACATCACGGTGCACGATGCCGACACGCTGCGCTTCGTGCTCGGCGACGATCCGGTCGAGGTTTCGGCCTTCACGCAATCGGCCGGCATGGCTGGAAGCGGGCTGGAGGACGGCGCCATGTGCATCTGGCGCTTCAAGTCCGGCGTCATCGCCCAATCGCACGAGGGCTTCACCACGAAATATGCCGGCACCGGCTTCGAGGTGCACGGGACGGAAGGCTCGCTGATCGCCGCCAATGTGATGACGCAGAAGCCAATCGGCTCGGTGCTGCTGCGCACCGCGAGCGGCGAAGAAGAACTGAGCTTCGACCGCGAGGACCTCTATACCCGCTCGGTCCGCCAGTTCCACGCCGCGATCCGCGGCGAAGGCCAGCCTTCCGCCACCGGCGAGGACGGCATCTGGTCGCTGGCTTCGGCCGAAGCCGCGCTGCAATCGTCGAAAACGGGCAAGGCTGTGACCATCGACCCGCAACTTGGGAGCCTCGATTGAGCAAGCTCGTCTCGGCGGCATACGCCGCCAGCCTGATCAAGGACGGCATGGTCGTCTCGGTATCGTCGTCGAGCGGCCTTGGCTGCCCCGACGCCGTGCTTGCCGCGATTGGCGAGCGCTTCGACGCGGAAGGCCATCCGAAGGCGATCACGACGCTGCATCCGATCGCCGCCGGCGACATGTATGGCATCAAGGGCATCGACCATCTCGCCAAGCCCGGCCTGTTGAAGCGCACGCTGTGCGGCTCCTATCCGTCCGGCCCCTCCTCCGCCGAGCCGCCACAGATCTGGAAGATGATCGGCGACAATTCAGTCGCGGCCTACAACGTGCCGTCGGGCATCCTGTTCGACATGCATCGCGAGGCTGCCGCCAAGCGCCCCGGCGTGCTGACCAAGGTCGGCCTCGATACGTTCGCCGATCCGCGCCACCAGGGCTGCGCCATGAACGCCGCCGCCAGCGAGCCGATCGTGTCGATTGAGCAGTTCGACGGCGAGGAATGGCTCTACTTCCGCTCGATCGTGCCGAATATCTCAATCATGCGCGCCACCTCCGCCGACGAGCGCGGCAACCTCACCTACGAGCATGAGGGTGCCTATCTCGGCGGGCTGGAGCAGGCGCTTGCCGCCCGCAACAATGGCGGCATTGTCATTGCGCAGGTGAAGCGCGTCGTCGAGAACGGCACGCTGAAGCCGCACGATGTCCGCGTTCCCGGCGTGCTGGTCGACCATATCGTGGTGGCGCCCGATCAGTTGCAGACGACGCAGACGCCTTACGACCCGGCGATCTCGGGCGAGATCTTCCGGCCACTGTCGAGTTTCCGCACGCCGGAGATGAACATCCAGAAGGTGATCGCCCGCCGCGTCGCCATGGAATTGCGCGACGGCATGGCCGTCAACATCGGCTTCGGCATCTCCGCCAACGTGCCGCGTATCCTCCTGGAGGAAGGCCAGCACGGCAAGGTCACCTGGGTGATCGAGCAGGGCGCGGTCGGCGGCGTGCCGCTGCTCGACTTCAAGTTCGGCTGCGCCTCGAACGCCGAGGCAATCATGCCCTCGCCGCACCAGTTCATCTATTTCCAGGCCGGCGGCTTCGATGCCTCGCTGCTCTCCTTCCTGCAGATCGACCGCCACGGCTCGGTCAATGTCTCGAAACTTTCGGCGCGGCCC
>NZ_RZSB01000840.1:0-2365 GCF_004023285.1 Mesorhizobium sp. M2A.F.Ca.ET.067.02.1.1 | reverse complement strand
GGCGGTCACGGCCTATGCCGACCCGACCCCCGCCGCGCCGGCGATCGATCCGGTGAAGACGTCGTCGGTGCCGTCAGGCTGGGTGGTTCAGGTTGCTTCCTCGCCCACCAAATCTGGAGCTCAGAGCCTTCTCGATCAGACCGCCAAGCAGGCGCCGAAGGTCCTCGCCGATGCTTCCGGCTTCACCGTCGCCTTCGATAAGGATGGCGTCACCTTTTACCGCGCCCGCTTCGGCGGCTTCGGCTCGAAGAATGCCGCCTGGAAGGCCTGCGATGCCCTGAAGCGCAAGAAAATCTCGTGCTACGCCGTCGAGCAATAGGCGGCTGTTCAAATCTCCCGGAAGGTACCGGCGTCGAAGGAGACTAATCGTGATTGGAGAGCAGGACGTCCTTGGCTTCATTGATCCGCGCCGCCAGGACAGACGTGCCGCCGACATCGGCGTTCAGGCGCTGCATCAGGCGGCGATGCGCCTTGCGGATATCCGCCGCGGCGGCCCCCGCTTCAAGACCAAGGACCTTGTAGGCCTCCTCCTTAGTCATGGCGCCCGCACCTGGCGCAACACTCAGCCCTTCGCCACTGTGCGGCTGCGCGTCCTTGCGCCAGACGGGAAAACGGCCGTCAAGATACGTCTCTAGGAGCTGGCGGCTCTCCGGATCGGGGCTGAGCTCGCCATAAAGCTGGCGCAGATCCGTCAGCCCCATCGCACCAAGCATCTTGCCTTCATAGCGCCCGGCCAGAACAAGCCCCTCGAGCCTGCCGCTGTCATGGTCGAGGTCCATTTCGAGCGCGGCGGTGCGCACCGTCGAATGCTTGGAAGCGGCGGCCCGCGCCGGAGGCCGTCTCGTGCGAATCCAGCCGACCCAGGCGAGCGCCGCGAGCAGAAGCAGTCCGCCGATGAGGCTGCGGCCGAAGACCAGCATGGGCGCGCCGACCAGCCCCAGCAAGGCCGGCCCGAGCGATCGCAGACCGTCGGCCATCCTCGCCGCATCAGCACGCACGAAGAGCAACGCGGCGCCAAAAAGCACCACAAGGATTGCCGCCAATGCAAGGATCACACCCATCGGTTTGCGCCGCCATACGGATGACTGAGCATAGGAAATAGGATGGGACCTAGGTCCGGCGCTTGCAAGCCCCCACGCTGGGCGAGCCGAAGGACCAGCGCTTAGAGCAGTCCGAGTTCGGCGAGTTCGAGCCTCAGCTTCCGCGGCATCTCGGCGAGTGCCGCCATGCCCTTGCCGAGATCGGCCGGCGCATTGGCGGGCTTGAGGTAACGCCAGCCCTGGAAGGCGCGCCGCGGCTGCCAGTCGGTGCGCACGACCTCGGGATCGAGCACCAGGTGACAGCGGCCGATACCTTCAGCGTCGGTGAAGGGCCTGATCTCGGTGATCAGCTGCCGGCACTGCACGCTGCCCTTGATCACCCAATAGAGCGAGCCGCCGTCCGTGATCTCGCTGCCGCGCGTCGGCACCATGCGGGTGGTGTGCCAGTGCTCGACCGGCTCGCCGGCGCGCCGCCGCTCGTCGAGGCGGAAGGCGATCCACTCTTCGAGATCCTCGACGCTGTCGCAGCCGACGCACAGTTTTAGGAGATTGAGTGACATGCCCCAAGATTTAGCCGCGAGGGTTGACGCGTCAACGCCTTGAGCGACTTCTCCACAGGGCCAGCCTGGAGTGTCCGTAAGACTTCAGCACTCCACCACGTTCACCGCCAGACCGCCGAGGCTGGTTTCCTTGTACTTCTCGTTCATGTCGAGGCCGGTCTGGCGCATGGTCTCGATCGCGGCGTCGAGCGGCACGAAATGCGTGCCGTCGCCCTTGATGGCCAAGGAAGCGGCCGTCACGGCCTTTACCGCGCCAAGGGCATTGCGCTCGATGCAGGGCACCTGCACCAGGCCGCCGACAGGATCGCAGGTCATGCCGAGATGATGCTCGAGCGCAATCTCGGCGGCGTTCTCCACCTGCTCTGGCGTGCCACCCATCACGGCGCACAGGCCGGCGGCGGCCATGGCCGAGGCGGAGCCCACCTCGCCCTGGCAACCGACTTCGGCGCCCGAGATCGAGGCGTTGGACTTGATGATGCCGCCGACGGCCGCGGCCGTCAGCAGGAAATCCCGGATGCTCGGCTGATCGGCTTCGGGATGGAAATGCAGCCAATAGCGCAGCACCGCCGGCAGCGTGCCGGCCGCGCCATTGGTCGGCGCCGTCACCACCCGCCCGCCGGCGGCGTTCTCCTCATTGACCGCCATGGCGTAGATGGACAGCCAGTCATTGGCGAGCAAGGGGTTGGGCCGGTTCTGCTGCCACTGTTCCTGTAATTTGTCGTGCAATTGCCGCGCACGGCGGCGCACCTTCAGTCCGCCCGGCAT
>NZ_RZSB01000083.1:0-12802 GCF_004023285.1 Mesorhizobium sp. M2A.F.Ca.ET.067.02.1.1 | reverse complement strand
CTTCTTCTTTTCCATCGAGCCCGCCTCGTCGCGGTCGATGAGGCGGCCCTGGCGCTCGGAAGTGCGGGCGGTCAGCATCTCGCCAACGATGGCCTCCAGCGTGTCGGCTTCCGATTCGATGGCGCCGGTCAGCGGATAGCAACCCAGTGTACGGAAGCGCACCAGTCGGTTCTCGATCGCCTCGCCGGGGCGCAGCTGCATGCGGTCGTCATCCTTCATGATCAGCATGCCATCGCGCTCGACCACCGGCCGTTCCTTGGCGAAATAGAGCGGCACGATCGGGATGTTCTCCTGCAGGATGTACTGCCAGATGTCGAGCTCGGTCCAGTTGGACAGCGGAAAGACGCGGATCGACTCGCCCGGCGCGATGCGGGTGTTGAAGATCTTCCACATTTCCGGCCGCTGGTTCTTGGGGTCCCAGGAATGCTGCGCGTTGCGGAAGGAGAAGATGCGCTCCTTGGCGCGCGACTTCTCCTCGTCGCGGCGGGCGCCGCCGAAGGCCGCATCGAAACCGTATTTGTCGAGCGCCTGGCGCAGCGCCACTGTCTTCATCACATGGGTGTGGGTGTTGGAGCCATGGTCGAAGGGATTGATGCCGTCGCGCACGCCATCCTCGTTGACATGGACGAGGAGGTCGAAGCCGAGCTTCTGCGCCATCTGGTCGCGAAAAGCGATCATCTCGCGGAACTTCCAGGTGGTGTCGACATGCAGGAACGGGAAAGGCGGCTTGGCGGGATAGAAGGCCTTCATCGCCAGATGCATCAGCACCGAGGAATCCTTGCCGACCGAATAGAGCATCACCGGCTTGGAGAAGGAGGCCGCAACCTCACGGAAGATGTGGATGGATTCGGCCTCGAGCCGCTGCAGATGCGTGAGCGCGATATTCATGGACTGTCGAGCGTTCTCTCGTGCCGTCGAGCGGAAATCTTGCATTGCAGGCGCAATTCCATGCCGCCCGGGCGCAAATCTCACTTCGGACAAACTGTTTCGTGCGGGCGTTCTAACAGATCGGCGCTGTCCATAACAATGCGGGACGCGCCGGACGCACGATGATTAGGGAACGAATTTTCCAAGCGAGGGCGAGAAAGCGGAAAATCCTGCCAGGGCGCAACGCGAAAGCAAGGAGAGGACCGTAAGTTCCGATGCGGCCGCTCCGAACCAAGGATTTCTGTCGGAACATCGTCAACCGGCCTATCGCGGAACGACGCCAGCCGCTATATGGGCTCGGGGAACGGGCAAGGCGCGGCAAACGGGTACGTCCAGCCAGCCATCAGCTGGCATCACGGATCCGGGCGCAACCTGGAAATTGCGAAGCAAGCATTTGAACCCATTTACAAAGCTCCGGCGCCAGCTCACGCCCGCTCAGATCAATTTCTATTTCTCGATCGTCTGCTTTTTTTCGCCGCCGGTGCTCGGCTCGCTCGTCAGCATCACCTTCAATGCCGGCGGCGTGTGGTCGGCAATGCTGCTGGCCGCGAAGCGGCGGCGCTTCAACATCGACGGGCCGATGCTCGCCTTGACCGCGGCGATCTACGCCTATTGCGCGGCCATGGTTCTCGCTTCGATCGTCAATGGCACGCTGGCCGCCGATCTGCGGTTCTTCCTGCCGCTGATCACCTTCCTGCTTTTCCCGATCTCCTATTCGACCTGGAGCATTACCGAGAAGACCGCGCTGGCACGCATCGCCATTCTGGCCAGCGCCGCGGCCTGTTTCGGCGCATTGGCGATCGCCATCGTCCAATATCACTGGCTGGGCACGAGGGCCGAGGGCGGGGCCGGAAACGCGATCGTCTTCGCAACCGTTACCTGCCTTGCCGTCATGCTATGCCTCGCCGGCGCGCTGTCAGGCATCGAGAAACGCTGGAAGCTGCTGGTCCTGGCGGCGATCGCCGGAGCGATTGCGATCGTCTATTCGGGCTCACGCATGATCTGGGTGGCGGTGCCGATTGCCGGCATCGTCGTGCTTCTCGTCAACCGCCGCCGGTTCACCAACGCCAGCATGGCGCGCTTGGCGGTGATCGGCGTCGTGGTCGCCCTGGCGATCGCCGCCATCGGCTCTCGCGCCATCATGGATCGAGCCGACTTCCTGGTCAGCGACTGGGATGCGCTGAACGCCAATGGCGATCATTCGACGGCGCTCGGCCTGCGCGTGGCAATGTGGGAGATCGGCCTTGCCGCGGTTCGCGAGATGCCGATTTTCGGCCATGGCATCACGGCCAGCCGCGCCCTGATGAAGCAGGGTTTTCATGAGCAGTTCGGTCTGAGCGCGGGCTTCAGCCATTTTCACAACGGCTTCCTGACCGCGATGGTCGAGGCCGGGCTGCTCGGGGGGCTGGCGCTAGCCTCGATTTTCATCGTTGCCGCATGGAACGCGGCAAGGACGCTGCGCCTCAGCGTCGATCCGGTGGAGCGGTTCGGCGCGACGATGGTCCTTGTCGCGGTCATCACCTATCTCATCGGCGGAATGGCCGGCATCCTCGTCGGCCACGACATTCTCGACGCGACGCTGATGGTGTTCCTGGTTTCCGGAACCTACCTTGCGTCCGGGCGGACGGTGGCGCCGACCGGCAAGGACGCGCCTGCGGTGGCGCCGGGCGCCAGCCGGCAACCATGAAGGTTCTGGTCACCGGCGCGACAGGCTTCATTGGGCGCCGGGTCGTCGGCCGGTTGCGCCAAGCCGGATTCGACATACGGACCGCTTCGCGCCTGCCGCAGCGGCTGGCAGGGGATGACGATGCCGTCGCGCTGCCCGGCGCCGATGCGCCGCAGGAGGCCTATCTGGCGCTGATGCGCGACGTGACGCATGTCGTCCACTGCGCGGCACTCAACAATAATCGCGGCGCCGGCGAGGCCGACTTGCGGGCTGTCAACGCGACACTGACCGGGCGGCTCGCTCAGGCGGCCGCCAAGCGCGCCGAAGGGCGCTTCATTTATTTCTCCTCGATCCGCGCCGTCGTGGCGGCCGATTTCAGCGGCACGATCGACGCGGCCACGCCCCCTGCCCCGCGATGCGCCTATGGGCGTTCCAAGCGCGAAGGCGAAATCGCAATGCTGGAGGCTTTTGCGACCGCCGGACATGCGGGCGCGACGGCGCTGCGGCTGCCGCCGGTCTATGGCGAAGGCATGAAGGGAAATCTGCGCGGGCTGATGCGTCTCGCAGCCACCGGCCTGCCGCTGCCCGCAGCCGCCTTGACCGCGGTTCGTTCGCTGGTCTCGCATGACGCGGTGGCTGGCGCCGTGACGCATCTCCTGGCCCGTCCGACGCCGCCGCGCCCCACCTATGTGCTGGGCGATGCCTCGCCCGTCGCTATGGCCGAAATCATCACCGCGTTCCGGCGCGGATACGGCCGGCCAGCCCGGCTGATTCCCATGCCGGCCTGGCCGTTCCGGCTGCTGGCGACGCTCAGTGGCCGACAAGCGTCGTGGCAGGCTTTGGTGGCGACGCAGATCTGCGATTCGTCGCTGCTGGCCTCGGAAGGCTGGATGCCGGAAGCCGACACTCTTGGCCGGCTCGAGGACCTGGCGCGGCAGGGTTAATTCCAGCGCAGACGGTTTCCGCCCAAACCAGGAGCGTTTCATCGTTTCGGCGTCACGCTCTAGGCGCGGTAGAACGTGCCCAGCAATATCCTGATATCCAGGCGAATCGTGGCGGCTTGAACGTAGGCCGCGTCGGTCTCGGCGCAGCGTTTTGGATCCGACATGTCGATCCCCTTGATCTGCGCCAGCCCGGTTATGCCCGGAAGCGCTGTGAGCACGCCCAGCTGCTTGCGCCGTTCGATCAGTTCCGTCTGCGTCGGCAGGCACGGACGCGGTCCCACCAGGCTCATCTCGCCCTTGAGCACGTTCCAGAGCTGCGGCAACTCGTCGATCTTGGTTGCGCGCAGCACCTTGCCCACCGCCGTGACCGAATTGGCCGGCGCCTGGTGGGTCGGCAAGGAGGGGGTGTCGCGACGCATCGTGCGCAGCTTGCAGCAGGAAAAGAGGGTTCCTTCCCGGCCGACGCGGGTCTGCGAGAAGATGGCCGGGCCGGCCGACGTCGCCCGGATCGCCAGCATCGCGACCAGCACGATCGGCGACGTTAGCGCCAGCATCACCGCCGCGACAACCAGATCAAAGACCCGCTTTGCCGTCACGGTTCAGATCCGGCGCGAAAGGAAAGCAAGGTAGAGCCCGAGCGTGCCCATCAATGTCTGCCGGTAGACGCCGCTTTTGCCGAGCAGGCGGAAGCGCCTGAAGGTGCTGCCCTTGCGCGCCCTGATGAACAGGCGAAGGCAGAGTGCGGGATCGGGCGCGATGAGGTCGCGGTTGACGGCAAGGCCCCTGAGATTGCTGTCGGTCCAGGTGGCGAACTGGCCCTGGAACAGCCGTCCGAGCCGTGAAAGCCTTGCCTCCCACGAGACATTGGCGCCGACGAGGTTCGCCGCGTGCTGCCGGTATCTGACCAGCGGCCGCGGCTCGTAGCGGACCTTGCCGCCGGCGGCGGTGACGATGAGATAGGCCCACCAGTCATGGCTGACGAATTCGGTCCTTGCCGATGCTTTCGCCAGGAGGTCGCGCGCCTTGCGGTTGAAGAGCATGGTGTTGCCGCCGGCGATGCTTTGCACCAGCGCGTTGCGGAAAGACGGCGGACGGCGAAACAGCGGCGAATAGCCTGCTGGGATGCCGGCCTCCGAAATGGTCGCCGTGCGCGAGCAGAACAGGAGCGGCATGTCGCTATCCTCTCCCTCCATCCAGCGGATGGCGCTCTCCAGCCGATCCGGCTCCCAGACATCGTCCTGGTCGCAAAAGGCATAGTAATCGGCATCGATGCGGGGATCGATGATCATCGAGCGGAAATTGGCGGCGAAACCCTTTCGCGGGCCATCCACCAGCGTAACGGAGCCCTTGTTCCAGCGGGATCGCCAAGCCTCGACCATTGCGACCGTGGCGTCCGTCGAGCCGTCGTCGGAAACCCATAGATCGACCGCGGGCCAGGACTGCGCGAAAAGCGATTCCAATTGCTCGCCGATGAATGCCCCGCCATCCTTCGTGCCCATGAGGACGGCCACCCGCTGATCTTTCGCGGTCACGGTGTCTGAACCCGCGGGCGCATCCGAACGGGCTTCAACGGCCGATTTCGGGCGGGTGGCACTGCTCTAACCGATCTGTGCGGCCGTTTTCGGCACAGCCTGGCCGTGCGCGCCGAGGTCTGCCTCGGCCTGGTATAAGCCGCCCAGGACGGCAAGCGCCGCGGCCTTGTCGCGATCGTGCATCGCGGCCACCAGCGCCGGCAGCGCGGCCTCGATCCTGGACCATTGCAGGACGTCGCTCCTGAGGCCGAAGATCTTGGCGATGTCGAGCTTGACGACCTCTTCATTCTCGCCATGCAGCGTCTCGTGCAGCTTCTCGCCGGGCCTGATGCCGGTGAAGCGGATCGGAATGTCGGTGTAGGGGCTCTTGCCGGCCATGCGGATCATGGTCTCGGCGACTTCGAGGATCGGCACTGGCTTGCCCATGTCGAGCATGTAGATGGCGTAATCGTCCTCGCCCTGACGCTGCTCGGCATCGGCGGCCGACATGATGACCAGATCGACCGCCTCGGCCACGGTCATGAAATAGCGGGTCATGCGCCGGTCGGTGATGGTGACTGGACCGCCGGCCTCGATCTGCGCCTGGAAGATGGTCGCCACCGAGCCATTGGAGCCGAAGACATTGCCGAAGCGCACGGCGATGAACTTGGTGCCGGAACGATGCGCGCTTGAGAGGCCGGCCCCATGACCGTTCGCCGCGGCGGCATGCAAGGATGATGGCGCGGCATGGGCCTCATGCAGCGAGGAGACGATCTGCTCTGCCGCCCGCTTGGTGACGCCGAGCACCGAAGTCGGGGCGACGGCCTTGTCGCTGGAGATCAGCAGGAACTGCGGCACCCCGCATTCGGCGGCGATCTCGGCGCAGGCGAGCGTGCCGAAGACATTCGTGTCGATCGCCGCTTCCCAGTTCTCTTCCAGCAGCGGCACGTGCTTCAGCGCCGCGGCATGAAAGAGGATCGTGGGTTTGAACTCGCTGACGAGACGCATCATGTGAGGCCGGTCGGTGACGTCGACGATGCGGCTGGTCAGCCGGTCGCGGTGCTTCTCGTCGATCAGCTGGTCGAGCTGGAAAATGCCGAATTCGGAATTGTCGGCCACCAGCACCGACTCGGCGCCCAGCTCCAGCGCGCGCTTGACAAGCACGCGACCAATGGAGCCGGCGCCGCCGGTGACCATCACCCGCTTGCCGGCGACGAAGGCGCCGATGCGCGTCGTGTCGGTGGCAACCGCCGAACGGCGCATGATGGTTTCCATCTCGACGGTATCGAGAACCAGCCTGCCGCCCTGCCCCAGCTCCGACAGGCCGGAGAACTGGACGACGGCGATGCCGCTGTGACGGGCGACGCGCACCAGCTCGGCATAGTCCTCGATGTCGCGCTCGGCGCCATTGCCGAAGATCAGGAGATCGAGGTTTTCCGTGCCCTTGACATAGTCCTCCAGCACCTCGACCAGGCGCGGCCTGAGCGCCACGACCGGAACGCCCTGGATCCGCGTGCCGAGCGGCGCGTCGCTCTCGGTGGCCATGATGCCGGCTATGGCGTATTCGGCCGGCACCGCCGTGCGGGTGAAGCGCACGATCACGTCCGCCTCGCTCAGCCGGCCGATGAACAGCGCCTGCTTGACCGGCGCGTCGCCCGGAGCGCGGCGCAGGATGCGCCATGACGCGCCGTCGCGCAGAAAGCGGTAGTAAAGCCTGGGCGCCGAAATGATGGTGAAGGAGACCAGGAAAAAGACGATGAACTGGCGTTCGTTGAGGCCGGCGACCGGCTGGAAGAAGAAGCGGAAGGCAAGCGAGGCCAGATAAAGGACCACCGTGAGGCTGCCGCAGCCCTTGAGGATGTTGAAGAAGTCGGGCGTGGAAGCAAAGCGCCAGACGGTGTTGTAGAGGCCGCAGGAGCGAAACAACAGATGGGCGGCAAGCACGATGATCGCCCAGCAGACCAGCCCGGCAAAGGAGAACGCATCGAAAGAAAGCCGCGACTGCGACAGGATGAGGCTGAGCGCCACCGCGACCAGGACCATGACGAGGTCCTGGATCATGATGATGGCCTGCCGCATCTTCGGTCGGAGTCCCGATACGGCTTCTACATAGGCGGTCATTGGGTAGTACTGAACTCCAGGCGTAGGGACATGCTATCAGAACCGCGCAGGACAAAACATCGTCTGCCGCCACTCTGGATTGCAAATCCCCAACCCCGTCACCCGGCTACCGCATTAGCGCGGAGCGGGCGGGAGAGCCAGAGGTTTTTTAGGGGACCCGCCTACTTAAGGGCAAAGTTTAGACGTATAGTCTCTCAGCGAAGGTTGAAGCCAATGTTATCTTCAACTAAAATTGATCGGAGGGCCAGCATTGGATCGGTTTGAAGAGCTTCGTCGAAACCTTGATAAGACAAATATGGTCGGCATCGAGATCGGGCCCTTCTATAGTCCCGTTGCTCCAAAGTTCGATGGTTGGAAGACAATTGTTATAGACTTCCAGGACGGCGATGCTTTGCGGTCTGTAGCCAGAGACCATAGCGTTGAGGCAATTCGCGCCAAAGTTAGCCAAATCGAAGACGTAGACATTGTTTGGCAAGGCGATCCGCTGGATGATCTGGCCTTGGTCCGAAGGCCAGAGGGATACGACTATTTCATCGCAAGCCACGTTATAGAACACACACCCGATATTCTGAGTTTCCTTCAGCAGGTCTCGCGGCTTCTGCGAGAGACCGGGGTTATCTCACTGGCCGTCCCAGATATGCGCAAATGCTTTGATCTCTTTAAGCCTGCGAGCAGCATCCGGGAGGTCCTCACGGCTTATCGAGAGAAGCGGGTACGACACACCCCAGAGACCTTATTTGAGGCCCGTGCTCTGTCCGTAAACCGGAACGGCCTGGGCTCCTGGCTGGCCGGATCCACCGCACCTCTCGCCTTCACAGGAAATTTTGACCACGCTTGGCGGTCTTACCAGCAGGACGTCGCCAGCCTAGACGCTCGCTACATAGACGCACACGCGTGGTTTTTCACTCCAGCATCCTTTGAATTGCTCATCCTTGAACTCAATTACATGCGACTGCTTGACGTATCGATCACAAGCCTGGTTGAGAGCCACGGCTCAGAATTTATTGTTCAGTTACGAAAGACGCCAGCCATCCAAATTTCACTCGCTGATTTCAACACCAAACGTTTAGCGCTTTCCCGGCAGCAAGCTGTCGAATATGCATCCGAGGCGGTTGGCGCACCGCAACAACCCGCATAGGCGGTTTGAGCAATTTACCTCCAGTATGTAGGCCAATCGGCTACGTTAACACAAGCGGTATCGACGAATAACTCCATATCGTTCTGGTAAAAATCTCTAAGATAAGCTATGTCTTCCTTGCTCGGCGGAACATAGGCACCACCGCCAACATGCTCGGCTATCTCTTCTTTTATTGGAAAGGGGGATATCTGTAGAAATCGCGCGATTAAAGCGAGGACGCCAGCCGGGTCGCGTTTTAAGTCATTGGAACGCAGTAGCAGAACTTTACTGGGGTGGAACAATCGAAGCAAGTTGCTGATCTGAGCGCCGTAGAGACCTCGCTCCACGTAGCTATACGTCCTCCACGCAGGATGATTCCTTGCGAACCCGTTGAGACGAGCACGGCCATTCCTAATGGCATAGCTAAAAGGAACGTTGTCTGCGCCTCGGGACATTTCCATTCGCCAGTGCGACCAAGCCCTCTCGATCGGGTCACGGAAAATCAGAATGATCTGAATTTCGGGATTGTACTCCGCGATGCGCTCCAAAGCATTCGGCCAAAAAATTGAGATTGGCGTAGCCTCGAACGCAATTCGTTCACTGTCGTCCGACGGGAAGAAGCTGTGAAGCCGTTCGTAGTCGGGACTAATCCAATCAACACCGGTTTCGTCATCAAAAAAGTGAATTTCTTTGCGCCTCGGAGGCAGCAGACTAGGGTGGCGCGTCAGATAGGTGAAGAGAGCAGACGTTCCTGCCTTTTGAACTCCTGCAACCACAAAACCGAGACGGCCATTGCGCACGGATTAACCTCACCAAGAACGTTATGCCGTCTCTGAGCGTATGATCGGCGCCTCTAAAATTGTCGAGGATTGAGGTATCGCTTGATAGTCTCGGGTAGCGGCAAACCGCTTTACTGCCTCCCTCTGTTGTTTCGTTGGCTGGTCGAGCCCTATGAAATCGGCCATTTCACAAAGCAGCGCTTCGGGATCCAGTGCCGCTCGTTCGTAACTCACGAGCAACGTCGGCCATTGCAACTTTTGCAATAAACTCCAATACCGGCTAAACCGATGCAGAGCCTGCTCATAAGCCTGCTCGATCGAGTATTGCATCTTGTTGAATTCCGACTGCGCTATTGCAGCCATATCTCTGTTTACAAAAACTACTAGCGGATTTCTTACTTCTGTCGATACTTTTTCAAGATAAAGATCGGCCGAAGGATCCTTCCAGCCCCAAAGGCTGTTCGAGTCATTGCGTTCCTGAATAAGCCTTCTAAGGTTCTCAGTCACTGAATCCGCAACAGGACTCGTTGGACGGCCGTGTACATCGCGACCTTGTGCAGCGTTAACGAGTTCAACGTCCTCATGATTGACGGAATCGCTGTCCGCACCCATGGGCACGCCCAGGATGATGGCTGCGCCAGCAACCAAACTGGTTCCGCCTCGCCCACAACCCACCACTATCAAAGTTCTTTCGGCATTAGGAGGCTCAAGGCTGATCGCCCTATGTGATGTGACCATGTTGACCGCTTCTACTGTTTGACTGTCTGCCGGCGAGAATAGCGCGACCAAGTGCGTACACTAGGCGGTCTTCCGCTCGCCGGCTAGCTTCTCGCTCGCCATAGCGCGCACGTGGCGCTTGAGGAAGTTCAAGTGTCTTGAAGTGAGCGATTGATCCCAGTTCCGCGGATACCTCATCGTCTTGGCGAGCCGATAGCGCTCCTCCAGATCGAGGCTTTTGAATTTCGCCAACTCCAGCGCCGCAACGATTTCGCCTAGTCCCGGCGCCGCTGGAATTATGTTTCCGCTCAGACTCTGCAGGTAGCTTTCGGTCTTGGTCTTGAAGGTGTTCGTCACGACAACACAACCCGATGCCGCCAAATCCATGGGGATCATGCTCGGATGAGGCGAAGCCATCAAAGTAAGGCAGATATCGAAGCTGGCAACTTCCTCGATATAGGTGGTTAAATCCATTCTAGGCAGTGAAACCGAGCGAACGCCAGGAAGGAGTTCGACAACCCCCTCACCAAGACCCATGCCGACACAATCCCACTCGTCGGGATCGAATATACCGGACCTGAAGGCCGTTGAGAGAGCCAATGCCGTCAATTCGAACATATTCCGGTCCACAACCGGGCGAGAATAAAAGACGATCTTCTTTTTCTCTTTTGACCGATTGCGGTGAATAAAAATTTCCTTTGGCAGTAGATTAGCAGAACAGGCGTTATTGAAGAACGTATATGACATATTTCGAGACTTGATGCCACCGACGTCATTCTCGACAAAGAATCTCATTAGGCTCTCGCTCGAAAATATAGCGTGATAATTCATTTCATACGTTCGATCAGCAATCGCGTGCAAGCTATTTGCCGGATAAAACAACGCCTCGTAGTCTTGTATCAAATATATAAATTTATCCTTTCCAATAGCCAAGTTAATTTTTTGCGCAAAGTAGGCCGAGTACCATACCGTTGCAACTGCGCTATCATATTCGGAGACGCGAAGAGGCTCCCTCCTCTCACCTATATACTCAACCTCAAGTTCATCGAAAATCCTTTCCATTCCTGGATACTTCAGAACCTTTTCTTTGAATTCAGGAAGGTTAAAGTAGAAGTTATCGAACAGAACAAGGCGAACGTTCACACCTGTTTTGCGCAGGAACAGCGCCATCTGAAAGACGCCAAAGAAGCCTGCTGAGATCGATTTGAAATCGAACGCTGGAACGAGAACGTTGATAGTCTGCGGCCGACGTTTGTCAATCTCCACGTCAGGCAGGTCATAGACACGGTTCAGGCGCAGATTGAGGAAATCGCGATCATAAACGTGGTTCGGAGGTGCGATCGCCGGAATCAGCGGGAGGCCCGCAAGATAAGAGGATTGCAAATCCGCAAGCAGCCCCAAGCGGTGAGCCGCGAAGAGGCAAAGATACGCGAGCCGACTCTTATAGCTCTGTAGCTTGATGTTCGGATCGAAGACCTTGTGATAGGATTGCTTCAACTCCTGATGCCCGAACAACATCGACCCCGCACCTGCGAGCGCTGCAATTACCTGTCGACGCATTAGCTGAAAATCTCCTCCCTCATGATTCGACCTTTTTCGAGATACACCGCCGAGTGACACATGGAGCGGATCAAGGCGTCGGAATGAGACGCCAGAACGATGATTGCCGCATTGTTGAGCCAATGATCCATCCGCTCGCGCGCTTTTTTCTGAAAAGATTCGTCGCCTGTCCCTAGTCCTTCGTCTAGCAGCACAATGTCAGTGGGGTAGGCAGTAACAGCTGAGAATGACAATCGTGTTTGCATACCTGCGGAGTATGTTCGAACCGGGAGATCAATGAAGTCCCCTAGCTCTGAAAAATCGATGATAGAATCGATCTGTTGTTCCACCTCCCTTGGCGATATTCCAGCCATGAGGCTTTGAAGCCGAATAAATTCTCGTCCGGTAAGCTCTGGAGAAAGGCCCATCGACGGCTTTATCAAAACAGCCGTATCTCCCGTTATCGCGGCAGTCCCACTTGTGGGCTTCAGAATACCAGCCAAAACTCGCAGCAAAGTCGTCTTGCCGGCGCCATTGTGTCCGCACAGACCCAATCTCGTGCCGGGTTGAAGGTCTAGCGAAACGCCGTCGAGCGCAGCCACCTCGAACCGACCGGAATCGCCCGCCAAGAGACGACCGCCGGTCGTAAATCTGAGCGCTGCCTGCTTGAGCGACCGGTTAGCCGGAGCGGACCAGATTGGGATTCGAACAGATACGTCAGTTAGTTGGATCGATGGTTGTGACATTGGATTCCAATTGATCGCAGCTCGTGGCTCAGAGCCAATACGGAATTCGGTGCTGAGTTCTGCGATAAAGCGCGTATGCGGCGAGGCTGCCCAGCAAAGCGATCGCGGCAGAAACCAGCACGCTTGTGTAGTCTGTGCCACCGTTCAGGATCGGCGTGCGCGCAGCGTCGATCATGTAGGTGATGGGATTGAGAACCAGGAATAGCGATTCAGAGGGCAGAACCTTCGCCGTCCAAAGGATTGGCGACAGTATGAAAAGCAACTGCATTGCCGATGCCGTGATTAACGGGACGTCCCTGAACCTCACCGAAATAACCGATACAATGGAAGATATCCACGTCGCGTGAGCTATCAGCAATACGACACCAATAACGAACATTGGAATATTTAATCCAACATTTGGGTAAGCTATTAACATTGTAAATAAAACAACTATAAGATTGTGAAGAAGAATCATAAAGTTCTTCGTAACACATCTAAATATGCAAGAAGCAGGAGACATTTTGGTATTCAAAATTAAGTCATGAGCGTTAATTACGCTCTCAGCGCCTTCGACGACAGTTGCCGATAGAAATTGCCAAAGAACTATGCTCGTTGCCAAATGGTGAAGATATTCTCTTATTGGCTGGTTGAGTAGAACCGCATAAAGAAAGCCAACCGACGCAGCGAATATCGCTGTATTCAAAGTTATCCAAAGTGGACCGAAGGTCGAGTTTCGGTAACGAAGCTTTATGT
>NZ_RZSB01000839.1:0-2378 GCF_004023285.1 Mesorhizobium sp. M2A.F.Ca.ET.067.02.1.1 | reverse complement strand
GATACATGCCGGGCATTTCGGCCGTCTCTCCGCCGATCAGCGCGCAGCCGGCCTGCCGGCAGCCCTTGGCGATGCCGCCGACGATCGCGGCGCCCTGGTCCGGATCGAGCTTGCCGGTGGCGAAATAGTCGAGGAAGAACAGCGGCTCGGCGCCCTGCACGACGATGTCGTTGACGCACATGGCGACGAGGTCGATGCCGATCGTGTCATGCTTGCCGGCATCGATGGCGATCTTGAGCTTGGTGCCGACGCCGTCATTGGCCGCGACCAGCACCGGATCGGTGAAGCCTGCGGCCTTGAGGTCGAACAGGCCGCCGAAGCCGCCGATCTCGCCATCCGCGCCCGGCCGGCGCGTCGCGCGCACCAGCGGCTTGATCTTCTCGACCATCAGATTGCCAGCATCGATATCGACGCCCGCCTCGGCATAGGTGAGCCCGTTCTTGCGCTTGGCCGGATCGCCCTTGCTCATCGTCGGCTCGTCCCTGTTTGTCATTGCGGGCTCTTCGCATGAATGGTTTCGGGGAGCAAGGATGACGCGCAGGTGAGTGATGTTGTTTCCGAGGAAAGTGCGGGGTTGATTGGCGAAGGCCGAGACCAGTGCCAATCTCCCGGGGAGATGTCCGGTAGGTCAAAGGCGGTGTCCGCCAACTCTGCGATTATGGCAGTCACATTTCCTCTAGAATGGGTGCTGCCGTTTCATCCACCCACATACGCCCCTGGGGAACACCAACCTCCTTTCCCACGGTTCGTCCTTGCGATGCCAAGCCCTGCTGTTGGTAAAACGCATATTGAGCGAGCGTTGGATGCTCGCGGCTGCTGGCCGGATGTCCTTCCTGGACATCGCGCCAAATCGAACCCCAGTCGGGTTTCCAGATTTCGACGAATCTATGGAATAGGGCGAGCAGGACTTCCGCCCCAAAAGGCTCGGCCCCTGCCATGCAGTTAAGCTCCAGACAAGCATTGTTCTGACTGTCTCGTGACAGATACTCGGAATACGCCCCGCAATGGATCGACGTTGACGCTTCCACGTTTCCCCGGCGCTGGTTCCAGAGGGAGACGCGGTAACCCAATTCCGGAATGGGTTGGCGCGGGGCGATGTCCGTCTTGTTCTGGCCTTTCTCCAGCAGGTGCTGCAGGTTACTGGCTGCCGATGTGTCGATAGGTTCGGACGCCATCGCCTTTTTAAGAGACCTTCCCAGCGGAGCCCAGCTAGCGAGTCTTTCGTCGGCAATAGCCAATGCTCGGAAATGCGCTTGAGGTTGTGGGATCGAATCCTTGGCTGTCCGTTTCCTTGGACCCCAGTAAACGTTGATGTTGACCGCCATGTGCGCCTCCCGTGGCATGCAGCCTATCAGCTTCCCTGCAGGTCTGTTGGTCCAAAGTCGGCGTTCCTTCGCGCCCCCTCTGGCCTGCCGGCCATCTCCCCACGAGGGGAAGATCGGCAGTTCCTCACTTGCGCCAATCTCCCATCTCCCTCATCTTTTTCCCAACAAAAGACACGACGGGACATCACGTGACCCTTCCCAACATGATCACGATCATGCGGCTGCTGCTCGTGCCCGCCGTGGTGCTGGCCATGCTGCAGTCGCTTTGGGGCTGGGCTTTCGCCGGCTTCCTCGTCGCCGGCATCTCCGACGGCGTCGACGGCTTCATCGCGCGCCGCTGGAACCAGTCGTCCCGCCTGGGCGCCTATCTCGATCCGATCGCCGACAAGCTCCTGCTTGTCTCGGTCTTCGTCGTCATGGGCTTCGCCGGCGAACTGCCGCTCTGGCTGGTGGTCATGATGGTTTCGCGTGACGGGCTCATCGTCTGCGCCGTGCTCCTGTCCAGCGTGATGAGCAATCCGGTCGAGGTGAAGCCGCTCTTCGTTTCGAAAGCCAACACCGCCGCCCAGATCGTGCTGGCGGCGCTGGTGCTGGGCGAGCTGGCCTTTGCCGTGCATCTTGGCCCACTGCGGACCGGGCTCATATTGCTGACCGGGGTCTTGACCGTGGCTTCGGCCGCGGCCTATCTCGTGGCTTGGCTAAGGCATATGAGCGGCTATGGCGAAGGCTCCCGAACGAGCAACTCCCAGAACGACGTCACCAAGTCGGGCAACACCAAGTCGGGCATCGGCAGATCGGGCGGCTCCGGCACGGACGCCTGACCACGATGGCGCCGTGATCGCCGCGGACGATAGCTCCGGCGCGCTTCGTCGCCAGGTCTTATTCTGGCTCGCGACGGCGGTTCTGCTGGCGCTGTTCCTCTATGTCTTCTCGGGCATCCTCCTGCCTTTCGTCGCCGGCATGGTGCTCGCCTATTTCCTCGATCCCGTCGCCGACTGGCTGCAGCGGCTCGGCCTCTCGCGCCTGATGGCGACGGGATCGAGGAAATAGGCG
>NZ_RZSB01000838.1:0-2403 GCF_004023285.1 Mesorhizobium sp. M2A.F.Ca.ET.067.02.1.1 | reverse complement strand
CAGTTGGCCGTCCTTGAAGTACCCACTCGAACTGACTTCCACGTGTTTGATCGACCCGTCCCGGGCCTTCAGCCGCGCGGGATAGCGGTGAACCTTCTCGCCGCGTTTGAGGCGATCCATGATGTCGTGGATGACAGCTTCCTCTTCGTAGAAGCCAGCGATCTCATGGCCGATGTAGTCGCCGGGTTCATAGCCCAACAGACTCAATTCGGCGGAATTCGCATGAACGATGAGGCCGTCCCCGTCGACGACGTGCAGGCCGACTGCAGCGTTTTCGAAGAAGTCTTCATAATTGACTGCTGAGGTCTCAAGGTCGTCTGCCAACCCGGCCGGGTTAACCTTTCCCATGTATGTCCTGCTACTACCGCGTTGAGCTGCGTAGGAACTCCGGACGCGCCGCATGGTTCCCTCAGCTGCGGGCGGTGTCTTGCTAGCTTGCTTCGGGAGGGCTCCGATGGAGCCCTCCTCAGGCTGATGTCAGGCGGCTTCCGCGACCGCCCGATCGTTGACGCCCCCTTCGCCGAGCGTCGTCAGGGCCTCGTCGGTCGCCTTTTCCTCATCGAGCGTGGCGTTCAGGAGCTGTACAACGTCTTCCTTGCCCAGCGACTTCGCCCACGCAATCAACGTGCCGTAGCGCGCGATTTCATAGTGTTCAACAGCTTGGGCCGCGCCTACAAGCCCGGCGTCGAGCGACGGGGAGCCCTTGTACTCCTCGAGGACTTCGGCCCCCTCCTCCAGGATGCCGTCGATCGCGGGGCAGGTTTTGCCGCGAGCAGGCTTGCCGAGGATCTCGAAGACTTGCTCGAGGCGATCGACCTGTCCCTCGGTCTCGGTGCGATGTTTTTCAAAGGCGGCGGCGACCTTCTCGTCTTCAGCGCCCTTCGCCATCTTGGGCAAGGTCTTGAGGATTTTCTTTTCCGCGTAATAGATGTCGTTCAGGCCGTCGAGGAACATGTCTTCGAGGCTCTTCTCGGCGGCAGAGGCTTTCTTGCTTGTAGCCATCGGTGTTCTCCAGATGCAGCGTGTTGACCCGCCCGTTGACAGGCCATGGCTAACTCCGGGGTGCGCAACATGTTCCGGCCTTCGGGCACAAGGTGCGCAATGGAGCGCCCTAGCCGGGCCGGAACGAAAAACGGGCTTCTCCATTGTTGGAACGCTCCGCATTTCATCACCAGGACTTCCAATGGAAAAAACCTTCAATCGCGTTGCGACCGTCGTCGCACATGCTTCCGGCCGTCCGTGGGCCTTTGCCTTATGTTTGGCGTCAGTGCTGATCTGGGCCGTGACCGGGCCGGTCTTCCAGTATTCCGAAACTTGGCAACTGATCATCAATACCGGTACGACGATCGTCACATTCCTGATGGTCTTCCTGATCCAGAACACCCAAAACCGAGACGGCGCGGCTATCCAGGCCAAGCTTGATGAGCTGATCCGCTCCGGCGCCGCCAAGAACGCCTTCATCGGCATCGAGCATCTTACCGAGGCCGAGGTCGAAGAGTTCCGCGCGCTCTGCGCGCGGGCGAAAGAGAACAACGAACGAGCCCCCGGAAGTCGCCGCAAGGCAGTTGCATAAGCCTGGGCACTCGGCGGTGGCGCAAAATTGTATATGTAAGGGCTACGTGCAACAAAACACGCTCGTGTGAGTTGTGTAGGCAAGTGGTCGTCCTTCCGGGGTGTAGCCGCTCCCAATGGCAGAAAGCCCGTCGCGTACGCTTATTAGCTGCGGCGGGCTTTCCTCCTTTTGGGCGGCGTAAGCCTGGCCAGGTGCTCGCGACTTATCCCCACCATCTCCTCCAAGAAGTCTAGGAACGCCCTTGCCTTCTCCGTCGGGAGGCCGCCACCCTCCAATAGGGCGATGAGTTCGCGCTGGCGGGCTATATGGCCTTCACCATCGCGCACGAGCTGTTCAACCCGAGATATCTCATCGGCTGCCATGGCATGATGATGGGCGGAATGGGTGAAGAAACTGCGGCTGCTAATCCGCCAAGCTTCCTTCGCGGTGTTCCATCACTTCGAAGACGCTGTCGACTTCCTCGTTGATCTCGGCGGCCGGAATACCTTCGTGCTCTGCCATGCTCATCAGCTCGTCGGCCAGATCGCTCACGGCCACAGGGTCCTCTGTTATGACGTTGGGCAGGTGTTCTGCCATCCATCGGTCGACGAAGTTGATACCGCGTGTACTCATTGAGGGTGAATCGCGCAGACTCAACTATGTTCCCGAGCCAGCAGCACCCTCCGGTTCGACCACTAAGGCTTGATCCGCAGCCTGGGCGAGCAGCCGCGCCAGATGCCGTTCGTGAAGCTCTTGCATGCCTTCCAGAAGCGCGAAGAAAACGAGGGCGTCGGTAGTCGGCAATTCGTCACGCTCTAGTTGGGCTATGCGCTCGCGCTGCTGCGCGAGGT
>NZ_RZSB01000837.1:0-2409 GCF_004023285.1 Mesorhizobium sp. M2A.F.Ca.ET.067.02.1.1 | reverse complement strand
GGATGATGTGGGCGATCTTGCAGGCAAGATCGTCCACCTGGAACTCGGTGACGCGGCGGCAGGCGCTGCGGCCGGAAAGCAATTCCCGCCAGCTATGCTCGACGCCCATGCCAAACGGCGAAAGCAGGCCAAGGCCCGTGACGACGACACGCCTCATCGCAGGTCCTCCCCGATTATGCCTGCGAAAGAACTCAGGCCGAGGCCTTGTCGATGTACTTCACGGCGTCGCCGACGGTGAGGATGGTCTCGGCGGCATCGTCCGGAATCTCGACGCCGAACTCTTCTTCGAACGCCATGACGAGTTCGACCGTGTCGAGGCTGTCCGCGCCCAGGTCGTCGATGAAGCTCGCCTGCTCCGTCACCTTGTCGGCATCGACGCCGAGATGCTCGATGACGATCTTCTTGACGCGCTCTGCGGTGTCACTCATTTGGGCAATCCTCGTCTTATGTTTGTCGATCTTCGTTAGCGGGCGGAATGCCGCTAATCAAGCTGAAAGATGGTCTTGCGGGCAACGCAACGCCACAGGACCGGTTTTTGCCCGAACCGCCGGGTTGCGGGCCGCATTACACGAAAAATGCCGGGCGTCCAAGCCGAAATGGCTGTTTTCACAGGCGTCCGGGCTTGGCCGCCGGGGTGTGTCGAGATTCAGGTCAGGCCGAGCCGAAAATGGTGGCTTTCGAGAACCGGAGCGGAGCGGACATCGAGTCCGTGAGCACCGGAAGCGCAGAAAGCCACCGTTTGCAGGCCGGCATCACCTGAATATCGACATGCCCTAGATCATTGCCATGCCGCCATTCACGTGAATGGTCTGGCCGGTGACATAAGCCGCCTCATTGGAAGCGAGGTAGGCAACCGCGCACGCGACCTCGGCGCTGGTGCCCATGCGCCTTATCGGGATGGCGGCCATGATCGTCTCTTTCTGCTTGTCGTTGAGCTTGTCGGTCATGGCCGATTCGATGAAGCCCGGGGCGACGCAGTTGACGGTGATGTTGCGGGTGGCGATCTCCTGCGCCAGCGACTTGGAAAAGCCGATCATGCCGGCCTTGGAGGCGCAGTAATTGGTCTGGCCGGGATTGCCCGTGACGCCGACCACCGAGGTGATGTTGATGATGCGGCCATGGCGGCGGCGCATCATCGGATGGGTCAGCTCGCGGGTGAGCCGGAACACGGCGGTGAGGTTGACCTCGATCACGCTGTCCCAGTCGGCATCCGACATGCGCACGAACAGGCCGTCCTTGGTGATGCCGGCATTGTTGACCAGGATATCGACGCCTTCGAGATCCGCTTCCGCTTTCTGGCCGAGCGCCTTCACCGCGTCGCGGTCGGTCAAATCCGCCGGAAACAGTTTTACGCGGTCGCCGAGCTCACCTGCCAACGCTTCCAGCTTCTCCACGCGCGTGCCGTGCAGGCCGACGATGGCGCCCTGGCTGTGCAGCACCCTGGCGATCGCCTCGCCGATGCCTCCCGATGCGCCTGTGACGAGCGCCTTGCGGCCGGTCAGTTCGAACATTTTTCTCTCCTGATCTCAGAGGGGCACCCTTGGCACAGGTGCCGTCAAATCGCCAGCCTGTCAGGCGAGCGCCGCCAGCGCCGCCTCTACCTCCGCCGCCGTGCCGATGGCACCGGTGGCGATGTCGCGGTTGATGCGGCGCGCCAGGCCCGACAGCACCTTGCCGGCGCCGACCTCGTAAAGCGTGGCGACACCATTGGCGCCGAACCATTCCACCGTCTCGCGCCAGCGCACGCGGCCGGTCACCTGGTGGACCAGCCGGCGGGCGATCTCGTCCGGGTCGCTGGTCGGCGTCACCGTCACGTTCGAGACGACCGGGACCACCGGCGCCTGCTTTTCCACGCTCGCCAGCGCCTCGCGCATGATGTCGGCCGCCGGCGCCATCAACGCCGAGTGGAAGGGGGCCGAAACCTGCAGCATCAGCGCCCGCTTGGCGCCCTTTTCGGTGCACAGCTTCGCCGCCAGCTCGACCGCCGCTTTGGCGCCTGAAATCACCAGCTGGCCGCCGCCATTGTCGTTGGCGACCTGGCAGACGGAGCCCTTGGCCGCTTCCGCGCATGCCGCTTCGACATCGGCATGTTCGAGGCCGATGATCGCGGCCATGGCGCCCTCGCCCGCCGGCACCGCCGCCTGCATGGCGTTGCCGCGGGTCCTGAGCAGCCGCGCCGCGTCGCCGACCGAAACAAAGCCGGCTGCGGCAAGCGCGGAATATTCGCCCAGCGAATGGCCGGCCACATAGGCCACCTTGTCCTTCAGCGACAAGCCGCGCGCTTCGAGCGCCCGCATCGCCGCCAGCGACACCGCCATCAGCGCCGGCTGGGCGTTGGCGGACAGCGTCAGCGTCTCTTCCGGGCCTTCCCAGATCTCTTCCGGGCCTTCCCAGATCAGTTTCGACAGG
>NZ_RZSB01000836.1:0-2431 GCF_004023285.1 Mesorhizobium sp. M2A.F.Ca.ET.067.02.1.1 | reverse complement strand
CGCGGCAAGCGTGGCCTTCAGCAGCGCGCCGCCGATGCCAAGGGCCGCGAAACCGGAAAGTTCCCCAGCGTCGTTGTTGGGGAGAGTGTTTTCGTTGGTCAAATTCATCTTCTTTCAAGCGGGCAATCGCCGCAAACGTCGATGGCGGCAGGGCGCAACCTGCCGTCGAAACAAATATAAGGAAACGACAAGGCGGCGGACGGGAAACGTCCGCGCGGCTGCGCTGTCGTGCCCGCGGACGTCATGCCCCGGGGCTTTTTCGCCGTCTTGCCGATCGACCGAGGCCGATTTGAAAGAGGGAAAACAGACGCAACCAGTCTCATTCGTGGAGAAAGCCGGACAGGCCGGCCCAAGCGCCTATGCGCTGCATATGGCCGAGTCCGGCCCGAAATGCAAGGGGCGTCATGTTGCAATGCAGCAAAACGAGGGTGCTTGCGCTCTCCTGCCCTCGCCATTACCACAAACCACTTATCCGTTTTGGGGACCAGCGATGAAAGACGTGCTGAAGGAACTCGAACGCCGCCGCGAGATTGCCCGCATGGGCGGCGGCAAGGACCGTATCGAGGCGCAGCACAAGAAGGGCAAGCTCACCGCCCGCGAGCGTATCGAGGTCTTCCTCGACGAGGGCTCGTTCGAGGAGTTCGACATGTATGTCGAGCATCGCTCGACCGATTTCGGCATGGAGAAAACCAAGATCGCCGGCGACGGCGTCGTCACCGGCTGGGGCACCGTCAACGGCCGCCCGGTCTATATCTTCGCCAAGGATTTCACCGTGTTCGGCGGTTCGCTGTCGGAGGCGCATGCCGAAAAGGTCATCAAGGTCCAGGAGATGGCGCTGCGCAACCGCGCGCCGATTATCGGGCTCTATGACGCAGGCGGCGCGCGCATCCAGGAAGGCGTGGCCGCGCTTGGCGGCTATGCCGAGATTTTTCAGCGCAATGTGCTCGCCTCAGGCGTGATCCCGCAGATATCGCTGATCATGGGCCCCTGCGCCGGCGGCGATGTCTATTCGCCTGCCATGACCGATTTCATCTTCATGGTGCGCGACACCTCCTACATGTTCGTCACTGGACCGGATGTGGTGAAGACGGTGACCAACGAGACGGTGACCGCCGAAAGCCTCGGCGGGGCTTCCGTCCACACGACCAAATCCTCGATCGCCGACGGCGCCTATGACAACGATGTCGAGGCGCTGCTGCAGATGCGCCGGCTGGTCGATCTGCTGCCGGCATCTAACACGGCGGAGATCCCCGAGATCGAGTGCTACCAGTCGGTGACGGACCACGACCTGTCGCTCGACCGGCTGATCCCCGACAACGCCAACAAGCCCTATGACATCAAGGAGCTGATCCTGAAGGTCGCCGACGAAGGCGATTTCTTCGAAATCCAACAGAGTTTTGCGAGAAACATCGTCACCGGCTTCGGTCGCGTCGAGGGGCGCACGGTGGGCTTCGTCGCCAACCAGCCGATGGTGCTGGCCGGCGTGCTTGATTCCGACGCCAGCCGGAAGGCGGCGCGCTTCGTGCGCTTCTGCGACTGTTTCTCGATTCCCATCGTCACCTTCGTCGACGTGCCGGGTTTCCTGCCTGGCACCGCGCAGGAATATGGCGGGCTGATCAAGCATGGCGCCAAGCTGCTCTTCGCCTATGCCGAAGCAACCGTGCCGAAGATCACCGTCATCACCCGCAAGGCCTATGGCGGGGCTTATGACGTTATGGCGTCGAAGCATCTGCGCGGCGACATGAACTATGCCTGGCCGACGGCGCAGATCGCCGTGATGGGCGCCAGGGGCGCGGTCGAGATCATCTACCGCAAGGACATCGGCGATCCGGAGAAAATTGCCGCCCATACAAAGACTTACGAGGATCGCTTCCTGTCGCCTTTCGTCGCCGCCGAACGCGGCTATGTCGATGAGGTGATCATGCCGCATTCGACGCGGCGTCGCGTGGCGCGCGCGCTGCGCATGCTGCGCAACAAGGACATGCAGAACCCCTGGAAGAAGCACGACAACATCCCGTTGTGAAACGCAGTATCCTCTGTTTGTCGATCGACGGTCGGATCAAAAAGTGGAAACTCTTAGAATTTGTATTGCTGCGTTTAACGCATCAGACCTCACAAAATGTGCCCCAGTCGGACTTAGCCTCGACGCTTGGGCTACCATCTTAGGTATGAGCACCTTGGCGATCCTCGGTATGCTTTTACGAGGATTCCGGTTCGGCTTTTTGGGCTTTGTTGGTCTAATTTCGAAGGCATTGGCTAGGGTTCGTTCTTTCATTTTCGGCTCGAACGATTATCGGGAGATGTGTCGCACTATCTTACCTTTGATGGAGGAAAATGGCAGGATATTCGAAGCTTTCGGACCAAAATCATCTGCAGCCGATGAATATACTCGGTTCGATCAGTCCCTTTGGGTTGCTCGCAGGGTAGGCAT
>NZ_RZSB01000835.1:0-2443 GCF_004023285.1 Mesorhizobium sp. M2A.F.Ca.ET.067.02.1.1 | reverse complement strand
TGTCGGCCAGCGTTTCGAGTTCGATATCCTTCATCAGCATGAACAGCACCAGATGCCGCTCGGTCAGCCGGCCGACGGTGCGCAGCATCAATTCGGCGCTGATCGGGTCGACGAAATCGGTGAAGACGATGACCAGCGAGCGCCGGTCGAGCTTCGCCGATAGCGTGGTCAGCGCCAGGGTGAAATTGGTTTCCTCGGTCGAATAGTCGATCTCGGCGGCGCGCTTCTGGATCATGGTGAAGCTCGGCGAGCCCCGCACCGCGCCGCTCGAAACGCGCGGCTTGGCGTCGAAGGAGAACAGGCTGACGAGATCGCCGCCTTTGAGCGCGATGAAGGCCGACAGGAGGGCCGCCGTCACCGCCCGGTCGACCTTCGGCACGCCGTCGACCGGCTCGCACATCAGCCGGCCGCTGTCGATGGCCAGAACGATGTTGTTGTTCTCCTCGATCCGGAACTCGCGCGCCAGAAGCCTGCCGTGGCGGGCGCTGCGCTTCCAGTCGATCATGCGCCGGCCCATGCCGGGCTGGTAGTCTTTCAGCGCCTCGAATTCGCGGCCCTGTCCAGCGCGCTTCTGGGTATGGCCGTCGGCAAGGGCCGAACGCTGCAAGAGCGTGATTGCCTCGTCGCGCGCGCTGGTGACATTAGGCAGTACCGCGACCTTGCGGTCGACCGGCAATATGACCTGGTTCCACACCAGCCCGAACGGGCCCTGCCAGCGCAGCCAGAGCCGGTCGAAGCTGGCGATGCCGCGGCGGATGGCCTCGAATTCGAGGTCGAGCGTGCCGCCATTGGCCGGCAGCGCGCCGCCTGTGCCGGCGACCGGCTGAACCCGCTGGTCATGCCCGATGCGCGCCTGCAGGCGCCGCAACTTTGCCCCGACACCGGCCGCGATGTGCAATGTGAAGCGCCCGCCGATGCCGACCTGCGGCGGCGCCGTCAGCGTGGCATCAAGCGAGGCGCGGCCTCTGCCCGCGGCCGCGTCCACCGCCAGGAAGGCAAGCAGGACGCAGATCCACAGCAGGCCGAGATACCACATAGAAGGCAGCGCGAGCGCGATCAGGAAGGCGGGGATCGCCCCCGCCGCCGCTGCCCAGACCGCTCGCCCGCTCGGATAGATCAACGCGGCGCTTCCGTATGGTCGACGAGGTCGGAGACGATCTGCTCGACAAGCCGCCCGTCGATCTGAGCGGCCGGCGACAGCACGACGCGGTGGCGCAGCGCCGGCACGGCCAGAGCCTTGACGTCGTCGGGGATGACATAGTTGCGGCCGTCGAGCGCCGCCCTGGCGCGCGCGGCTCTCGCCAGCATGGCGCCCGCGCGAGGGCTGGCGCCCACCTCCAGGTCAGGGCTTTCGCGCGTGCCGCGCACCAGCGCCGCGATATAGCCGACGACATCGCCGACCAGCGTGACGTCGCCGACGGTGGCAAGCGCCGCTTCCAGCGTCCTGCGGTCGGTCTGCGCCCTGATGCCGTATTGCCCGATATCGTGCGAGGCCGAGCCGCCGCCGTGGTTGACGATGATGGCGCGCTCTTCCGCAAGGTCCGGATAGCTCACCCGATGCTTGAACAGGAAGCGGTCGAGCTGAGCCTCGGGCAGCGGATAGACGCCCTGATGCTCGATCGGGTTCTGCGTTGCCACCACCATGAAATTCTGCCCGAGCGAATGCGTCGTGCCGTCGAAGGTGACGGCGTGTTCCTGCATGGCCTCGAGCAGGGCGGCCTGCGTCTTCGGCGGCGTGCGGTTGATTTCGTCGGCGAGCAGCAGATCGCAGAAGATCGGACCGCGCGTCAGCGTGAACTGCCCGGTCTGGAAATTGTAGATGTTGGCGCCGACGATGTCGCCGGGCATCAGGTCGGGCGTGAACTGGATGCGGCCATAGGCGACGCCCAGCGCCTGCGCGAAGCAGCGCGCCGTCATGGTCTTGGCGGTGCCCGGCGGGCCTTCGAGCAGGATATGCCCGCCGGCAAACAGCGCCGTCAGCATCAGGTCGACCGTGTCGTGCTGGCCGGTGATCGCTTTCGCCACTTCTTCCCTGATCGCGTTCGCCAAGGCCTTCACTTCATCGACGTTCACCGAGCCTCCTTGCCGTCCAGTCATGCAGCTGTTCGGCTGCTTCATGCATTGCTGCCAAATTGTTGGATTCGTTCGCGGCCTGGAAGCGCCGGGTGAAGCCGTGCGCCTCGCTTTTGTCGCGGGAATCGAGCCAGCGGTCGAGCGCCTCGCCCTGCAGCCCGTGCGGCGCGCCAAGCAGCGCGCCGGCGCGCTGCCGCACCAGCGTTGCATAGCGGTCGCCGAGGCCCTGCAACCGCCCGGCGCGCCTGAGCAGCGTCGCCGTGGTGTCGACCAGCGCCCGCTTGCCGAAGGCGATGGCGCGGCTTTCCGCCCTTGGCGGCCCGAAGCGGCCGAGCCCGTGCAGGAAGGCAAGGGCCGCCAAGGGCGGAAA
>NZ_RZSB01000834.1:0-2445 GCF_004023285.1 Mesorhizobium sp. M2A.F.Ca.ET.067.02.1.1 | reverse complement strand
CCATAGGAGACACCGAGGGTCGCGGCCGGCGTCAAGTTCAAGTCGAGGCCGGCTTCCACCACCGCCGCATCGCGTGCGATGGGCGCGCCGGCGATCGTGAAGGGGGAGCCGCCGGCAAGGGCGAGGCGGCGCCGATGTTCAGCGCGCCGGACCCCGTGCTGTCCACCGTCACAGTGCCATTTGTGTCGGGACTGATACCAACATAGCCATCAATACTGCTGACCGCGCCGCCGTTCTGGACCGTCCGGGTGCCGGTGTCGTGCAGCCGGATCACTGCCTGCGACCTGCCGTTTGCGCCGCTGTGGGCGGAGACCATCCTTGCGCACCACCTCTCCTGACGGAACCCTGACGCGATCCTAACGATCGACGAGACGCTCGCCGGCCTTTCCCAAGCGCTCGGCTGACGCCTCTTTCACTAAGGACATCGCGGGATCTTCGGCGAGGCTTGTCGTGCCGCTCGGAGCCAACCCACCAAAAAATCGACTCCGATTCGCCAGGACAAGACAAGGGGATCAACGGCCGATGCAAAGCAATGAAAGAGTTGCCACCGAAGTCCTGGGCGAAGACGGCAGGCGATACCTGGAGACGATCGAAAAATGCCGGAAGATCGGCCAGCCCTACATGATCGGTTTCTCGCCTGATCACCTCTGGGGGCTGGCGCTGGTGATGTGCGCCGCCACACTCTGGGCGACCGTGGGTGTCGCAAGCAGGTTTGTCCCGCATGAAATCGCAATGCCGGACGAGGTCTACGGATTCGTCCGCACGGTTATTGCCGGGCCCGCCATACTCCTGGTGGCGCGGGTAACAGGCGGCACCCGCAGGGTTAAGGCCAGCGCGGGTAGCTTTTCGGGATTTCTCCTGTTCGGCATTTCCTGCGCCACCTTCCAGGTCTGCCTGTTCCGCAGCTTCACGCTGCTGGGAGTGACGATAACGGTCTTTCTGACGGTTTGCTTGCCACCGGTCATCGCCGTCTTCTGGTCACTGAGGAAGCTTGGCGAACCCATATCGCGGCAGGTCGTGCTTCCCCTTGCGATCTCGATCGCAGGCCTCGTCACTTTCGTAAGTGTCGATACGGCATCGGAACAACCGCTCGACCTTCTATTGGGCCTTGCTCTGTCGCTGCTGGCATCTGCGGCCTTCGTCGTGATGACCAATGCCGCTCGCTCGCTTTCCGTAGCCTATTCGCCGAACCTTGTTTCGGGCCTTGGCCTGATCATCGCATCGCTGGTTCTCGCACCCGTGGCCATGATAGTCGCTCCAGGCGGTCTCACGCATTTCGGCGCGGCCATGGGGGACTGGCGAAGCATCTCGGTTCTGATCTATCTCGGTTTAGGGCCGACAGCTCTCGCCTATGTCTGCTATTGCGCGGGCATGGCGCGGTGCCGCTCCGCGGTGACTGGACTCGTCGCATCGATGATCGAGCCTGCGGTTGCCGCCGGACTGGCATTCCTGTTCCTGGACGAAACTCTCACGGCTTGGCAGGCACTCGGGTGTTTCATGTTGCTGACGGCAATGGTGGCACTTTGGCTGGACAAGCAAAGAACCTGAGCAATTCCTGAAAAAATGTAACGGGTCTTCCGCCCGGAATTGCTCCAAAGCGCGTCGCGCTGAACCGGATCCAGGCGACGCGTTTTAAGTCTTTGTTTGATGCATGTCGTCCGCCCAAAACCGCTGCGCACTTTTGGGCGACAGGCATTAGGAAGCGGGGAGGCCGGCTTTCGAAAGCATTTCAAGAAACCGCGAGTGGTGGCCGTCCCTCACATAGCGCGGCATGAACCCGGGAGCGACATTGCCGAGGTTGAGATGCGGGAGTTGTGACAGGCAGTGGTGGATGGCACGTGACGCTTCTTCATCATTTCCCGTCGCCGCGGCAGTTGCCGCCCAAAAAAGCGCGCCGCGCAGGAATCCCGGCTTTGTCCTGACGACCTTGCGGGCGACCTCGAGCGCCCGCCGGTCGTCTCCGCCCGCGAACAACGCCAAAACCAGGCCGTGGTGGCGCCAGAAGTCGATGACGTCATGCGCTCCAAGGCGGATCGCCTCGTTGGCCGCGCGGACCGCCTCGCCGACCTGTCCGCGCAAGGCGAAGAGCATCGCAATATCGCCGTGGCTGCTGGGATAGCTCGGGTTGAGACTGATTGCGTGCTGGCATTGCACGATCGCCTCGTCGATCCGGCCATCGCATTCGTATGCGAATGACAGGATGCAGCGGGCAATTTCGTCATCGGGCACGGCTCTTACCGAGTCTTCGGCAAGCTCGATCGCACGGTCGATATGCTCCTGCTCGCGAGGCAGAGCACCGAACGCAACACCCATGGTCGTCGCGATGGACAGCGTCCGTTTCGCGCGAACGTTGTCGGGCGCCAGCAAAAGAGCCTTCTCGGCGAGATCCTTCGAGACCAGGAGCGAGTCCCGCGTCATCTCGAAGTATTTCATCAGGGCTTCGTT
>NZ_RZSB01000833.1:0-2447 GCF_004023285.1 Mesorhizobium sp. M2A.F.Ca.ET.067.02.1.1 | reverse complement strand
GATCGGCGAAGGCCCGCAAGTCGCCGACCGAAGGCACCGAGAGGCCGCGCTCGACCTGGCTGACCCAACCCACCGAACGGCCCAACTTGAGCGCAATTTCACTGAGCGTGAGGCCGCGCGCTTTGCGGAGCGCGCGGATGTCGCCGGCCAGCAGCCGGTCGCCATTGTCCTGCTCAGATCTGGCTGTGGTCGAGCTCAAAAGCTTCTCGTGAAAAAATCTGGATAAATTTCATGAGAGAATAAAATCATGAAAAAATCAAGGAGATTTTCATAGGCCACAAGATTTGCTTGCGCGTTTTCGGCGGTTGATGCAAAGGCTCGCACACGAGCGGCGAGTGGGGCGCCCGGTCGGAGACCAGTCTTAGTTCATAGTCTGCGGATGGTCGTCAAGGGAACCGGGTTGCGGGTTTCTGGCCATGCCGAAAGGGACGACCCATGCTTGAGAAGAACATCCGGATCGCGTCGGATGCGGAGATCGTCGATGAGGCGATCACGTCGCGCCGGTCGGTGCGCGCTTTCCTGCCCGATATGGTCGACGACGATTCGATCCGCGCGATCCTCGCGGTCGCCGCGCGCGCGCCGTCGGGCACCAACATGCAGCCCTGGCGCGTCTATGTGACCAAGGGCGAGGTCAAGCAGCGCATCAGCGACGCGATTCTCAACTCCGGCATCCGCGCCGAAAAGGCCGAGTGGGACGAGTATCGTTATTATCCCGACCAGTTCTTCGAGCCCTATCTGACACGCCGCCGCGCCAACGGCTTTGGGCTTTACGGCGCGCTGGGCATCGGCCGGCGCGAGGTCGACAAGATGCGGGCGCAGCACGACCGCAACTTCATCTTCTTCGATGCTCCCGTCGGCATGATCTTCACGATCGACCGGAGACTGAACCAGGGCTCGTGGATCGACTACGGCATGTTCCTGCAGAACATCATGGTCGCTGCACGGGGCAGGGGGCTGCATACCTGCCCGCAGGCGGCCTTCGCTCCCTACCATCGGCAGATCAGGCCGGTGCTCAACATTCCCGACGAAGAGATCGTCGTCTGCGGCATGGCGCTCGGCTATGAGGACACCTCCAAGCCCGAAAACGAGTTCCGCACCGACCGCGCTCCGCTCGAGGACTGGGTGACCTTCGCGGAATAAGCCGCGCGCCGAATATCTCGGCCAGCTAATCGGTACTCATATGCGCGCCGTGGCCGCTGACATGAGCGCCGTCACGCGGCGTCAGCCGCAGGTAAGCCGACAGCGCGCAAAGCGTGATCAGCCCTTCGACGACGAACAGGATGCGATAGTCGTCGACACTGGCCTTGCCGCCGCCGGCAAGCAGCGACAGCAGTGCGGCCGCAAGGCCGACGCTGATCGCCACCGCAAGCTGCCACAGGATGTAATAGAGCGCGCTGAAGCGGGCGAGTTGCTCCGGCGCGATATCCGAATAGGAAAGATTGCCGGTCGAGGCCCATTGCACCGAGCGGAAGACGCCGAAAACAAAAATGTAGGCCAGCACGATCCAGGCCGGCAGGCTCTCCTGCATCAGGGCAAAGCCTGCGACCAGCAAGGCGACGATCGGGGTGTTGGTGACCAGCACGCGCCTGAAGCCGAACCGGTTCAGAAGGCGCGGCATGAAGAAGCGCATGATCAGGGATCCGATCGCGGCGACGAAGGTCAGCGAGCCGGCCTGCACGGCGCTCATGCCGAAGCCGAGCTGGAACATCAGCGGCAGCAGGAAGACCACGGAGCTGAGGCCGATCGTGTCGAGGCTGCCGCCGGTAAGGAAGGAGATGCGGAAGGTGCGGATGCGCAGCAGGTTGAGGTCGAGCAGCGGGTTGCGGGCGCGCAGGCAGTAGAAAGCGGCAACCGCCAGGATGGTGATCGCCAGGCCGAGCTCGATGCCGATCAGGCTGCTCGCGGCATCCTTCGCGGCAAGTGAGTCCATGCCGAAGATCAGAAGGCCCATACCGCTGCCGACGAGGAGGAAGCCCGGAAAATCGAACGGCGTGCGCACCGGCTTGGTCGTTGACGGAAACAGCGAGGCGGCCAACAGCGCCGCGGTCAGCGCGATCGGGATGTTGATGTAGAAGATCCAGCGCCACGAGACATAGGTGGTCAGCGCGCCGCCGACCAGCGGGCCGACCAGCGGCCCGGACTGGCCGGCGAGCGAGATATACATGTTGATCTTGAGCGTACGGTCGCGCGGGAAGCTCGACAGGATCACGACCTGGCCGAGCGTGCCCATCAGCGCGCCGCCGCAGCCCTGCAAGGCACGCGAGCCGACCAGCATCCAGATGTTTTCCGAAAGGCCGCACAGCGCCGAGGCGCTGGCGAAGACGAGCAGGGCGAAGCAATAGACGTTGCGCAGGCCGAAGCGGTCGGCCAGCCAGCCGCCGAGCGGCATGCTGACGATGAGGCTGGCGACATAGACGGTGATCAAAAGGCCAAGCTGGCTTGGCGGG
>NZ_RZSB01000832.1:0-2451 GCF_004023285.1 Mesorhizobium sp. M2A.F.Ca.ET.067.02.1.1 | reverse complement strand
ACCTACTACGGCAACATCCGGGCGCTGAACGGCGTCGATGTCAGCGTCAACCAGGGTGAGATCGTGGCGCTGATCGGCGCCAACGGCGCCGGCAAGTCGACGCTGATGATGACCATCTTCGGGGCCCCGCGCGCCCGCGCCGGCACCATCACCTTCGCCGGCACCGACATCACCAAGATGCCGACGCATGAAATCGCGCGGCTGCGCATCGCGCAATCCCCGGAAGGCAGACGCATCTTCCCGCGCATGACGGTGATGGAAAATCTGCAGATGGGCGCCAGCCTCGACAATCTCAAGCATTACGACGAGGACGTCGAGAAGGTGTTCACGCTGTTCCCGCGCCTGAAGGAGCGCATCGGCCAGCGCGGCGGCACGCTTTCAGGCGGCGAGCAGCAGATGCTGTCGATCGGTCGCGCGCTGATGGCGCGGCCGAAGCTCCTGCTGCTCGACGAGCCGTCGCTGGGTCTCGCGCCGTTGATCGTCAAGCAGATCTTCGACGCCATCCGCGAGCTCAACAAGACGCAGGGGCTGACCGTGTTCCTGGTCGAGCAGAATGCCTTCGGCGCCCTGAAGCTCGCCGACCGCGGCTATGTCATGGTCAACGGCAATGTGACCATGAGCGGCTCCGGCAAGGAACTGCTCGCCAATCCGGAAGTGCGCGCCGCCTATCTCGAAGGCGGTCATCACTAAGAGAGGTCTTCATCATGCAAGGTATTCTCTACGAAGAAGCCTCGATCTGGCAGTTCCTGTTCGTCACCTGCCTGCTCGGCGGCTGGGCGGCATGGATGACCGGCAAGGCGGCGGCGCAGACCTGGAGCAGCCACGTTCAGCTGTTCTTCTACATGCTCGGTCTCGGTATCGGCATCCGGTTCATCCATCACGCGCTGTTCGGCGGCACGATGTTCTCGCTGCATTACTATATCGTCGACACCATCGTGCTGATGGTACTGGGCTTCCTCGGCTATCAATACACGCGCACCAACCAGATGGTGACGCAGTATAACTGGCTCTATGAAAGAGCTTCCTTATTAAGCTGGAAGCCGAAGGTTTGACGTTTATGATTAACGCCTTTTCGGGGATGAATTGGCGTGACAAGTGCCTGAAAATCGGCATTCTATGCTTTCTGCGATAAGGGTGGGCATCGCATGAAAGCATCATCCACGCCCACTCCGTAAATGGGAGCGTTTCAATGAAAAAATCACTCTTGTCCGCCGTTGCGCTGACCGCGTTCATCGCGTTCAGCGGCAGCGCGTGGGCCGATATCCTGATCGGCGTCGCCGGTCCGATCACCGGCCCGAACGCGGCCTTCGGCGCACAGCTGCAGAAGGGCGCGGAACAGGCTGTCGCCGACATCAACGCGGCGGGCGGCGTCAATGGCCAGCAGCTCAAGATCGAGATCGGTGACGACGTCTCCGATCCCAAGCAAGGCATCTCGGTCGCCAACAAGTTCGTCGCCGACGGCGTCAAGTTCGTCGACGGCCACTTCAACTCGGGCGTGACCATTCCGGCATCGGAAGTCTATGCCGAAAACGGCATCCTCGTCATGACGCCGTCGGCAACCAATCCTAAGCTTACCGAGCGCGGCCTGTGGAACACCTTCCGCACCTGCGGTCGCGACGACCAGCAGGGCAAGGTGGCCGGCGACTACATCGCCAAGAACTTCAAGGACGCCAAGATCGCCATCGTCCATGACAAGACGCCATACGGCCAGGGCCTTGCCGACGAGACCAAGAAGAACCTCAACGCCAACGGCATCAAGGAAGTGATGTATGAAGGCATCAATGTCGGCGACAAGGACTTCTCGGCCCTCATCGCCAAGATGAAGGAAAACAATGTCAACCTGATCTACTGGGGTGGCCTGCACACCGAAGCCGGCCTGATCATCCGCCAGACAGCCGACCAGGGCCTGAAGGCGCCGATGTTCTCGGGCGATGGCATCGTCTCCAATGAACTGGCCTCGATCGCGGGTGACGCGGTTGCTGGCACGCTCAACACCTTCGCTCCGGATCCGCGCAAGAACCCGGACGCCAAGGAAGTGGTGGAGAAGTTCCGCGCCGCCGGCTTCGAGCCGGAAGCCTACACGCTCTACTCCTATGCCGCCGTGCAGATCATTGCCCAGGCCATCGCCAAGGTCGGTTCGGCCGACGATGCGCAGAAGGTTGCCGAAGTGATCAAGTCCGGCGGTCCGTGGAAGACGGTTATTGGTGAGATCGGCTATGACGCCAAGGGCGATATCACCCGTCCCGACTACGTCATCTACGAATGGAAGAAGGGTGACGACGGCAAGTATAGCTACTTCGAGAAATAAGTCGGCAAATAGAAGCCGACTTGCAACGAATGCCCGGCGCTTGCGCCGGGCATTTTTTTGTGCGGCCGCAGCCGGCCGGAAGCCTCGCCCGGCGGGCTCGGAACGCGCCCTCGCCGCCCGCGACAGACCGGCGGAGGAGCAAC
>NZ_RZSB01000831.1:0-2471 GCF_004023285.1 Mesorhizobium sp. M2A.F.Ca.ET.067.02.1.1 | reverse complement strand
CCCGCGACGAGGTGGTCAGGCAAGGCATCACCATCAACGGCCTGCCGCTGATGACGCGCGGCGGTTTCAGCGGCGCCTTCGACGTCGATAATCTGGACCGCTATTACAGCGACTGCGTCATCGGCGGACCGGGCGCCTTCATGATCCCGGTCAATGACTGGACGCAGTTTCCCGAAGCGATCCGCCGCAAGCTGGTGCTGGAGCTCGCCGGTTCGGCTTCACCGGAACGGGCGGCCGAAGGGGCCGCGCATCCGCCGGTCGTGCTCGCCGATAACAGGCCGGCCGCCGACTGCCAAGCCGGCGAAAAGATGTGGCGCAACCGCGGCTGGGGCATGCCGTGAGGGGAGGAGGAGCAGGCAACCGTTCAGGATGACGTTTCGTTGAAACGCCGCTTCATTGACAAGCCTTTTGGCGTCTGTGAGACAATTCGCGCTCACCACAAAAAGGGAACCACAATGAACAGGACCACCATTTTCGCGGCAACGCTGACGGCGGCCGCCATGCTTGGCGCGCCCGCGATGGCTGCCACCTCGCTCACCATCGGCATCAGCGGCTGGACCGGCTTCGCGCCGCTGACTCTGGCCAAGCAGGCCGGGCTTTTCGAAAAGCACGGGCTCGACGTCACGCTCAAGAAAGTGCCGCAGGCGAGCCGGCCGCTGGCCATCGCCAGCGGCGACCTGCAATGCGCGGCGACCACGGTCGAAACCTGGATGGTGTGGAACGCCAGCGGCGTCACCACCAAGCAGATCTTCCAGCTCGACAAGTCCTATGGCGCCGACGGCATCGTCGTGCGCAACGACATCAAGTCCGTCGCCGACCTCAAGGGCAAGAATGTCGCCTCGTCCGCGCCTGGAACCTCGCCCTATTTCCTGCTCGCCTGGGTGCTCAACAAGAACGGCATGTCGACCAAGGACGTCACCGTCGTCAATCTGGAGCCGGATGCGGCGGCGCAGGCCTTCCTGGCCGGCCAGAACGATGCCGCCGTCACCTATGAGCCGTTCATTTCAGCGGTCCGCGACAAGGCCGACCAGGGCCATATCCTGGCGACCACGCTCGACTACCCGATGGTGCTGGACACCGTCGGTTGCACGCCGGACTTCCTCAAGGCCAATCCCGATGCCGCCAAGGCGCTCGCCGACAGCTATTTCGACGCGCTCGACCTGATCAAGAAGGATCCGCAGAAATCCTACGAGATCATGGGCGCCGACGTGAAGCAGTCGGCCAAGGAATTCGAGGATTCGGCCAAGTACCTGAAATGGGCCGACAAGGCGGAGAATAAGCAGTTCTTCACCAAGGAGTTCCAGGATTTTTCCAAGACCGCGGCCGATCTTTTGCTGCAGATGGGGCTGATCAAGGAAGTCCCGGATGTGACGACGCTTGCCGACACCAGCGCGGTGGCCAACTGATCGCGCATCACCCTATCGGCGGCGCAAGGCCGCCGCTCCCTTCTCGCTAAAGCGCGTCGCGATCCTTCAGATACGCTCCTCGCGCTTTAGCTCTTTCATTTTGCGCATGTCTTTACCCGAACCGGTTTCCACTTTCGGGAGCCATGCTTTAAGGACAGGGCCTGAATGCTGCGTCCCTTGCACCCCGTTGCGCCGGGCACGCGAAGCGCGCTCGGCATCGCCTTTTTCGTGCTGTTCGTGGCCTTCTGGGCGTGGATCACGCTCGGCGGCCATGTGAACCGGATCTTCCTTGCCGATCCTCTGTCGATGCTCAAGGACGGCTGGCGGCTGCTCGTCGAAGACCGGTTCTGGCTCGACATATTGATCACCATCTGGCGCGTCTTCGGCGGCTTCGTGCTGGCCTCGATCGTCGCGGTGCCGATCGGCATCGCGATGGGCGCCTGGAAGCCTGTCGAAGCCTTCCTCGAGCCGTTCGTGTCCTTTGCCCGCTACCTGCCGGCATCCGCCTTTATCCCGCTGCTCATCCTGTGGGCCGGCATCGGAGAATTCGAGAAGCTCCTGGTGATCTTCGTCGGCTCTGTGTTCCAGATCATCCTGATAGTCGCGGTCAAGGTCGGCAGTACGAGGCGAGACCTGGTCGAGGCCGCCTATACGCTGGGGGCGACCGACAACGGCATCGTCAAGCGCGTGATCATGCCGGCCAATGCGCCGGAGATCGCCGAAACGCTGCGCCTGGTGCTTGGCTGGGCCTGGACCTATGTGATCGTCGCCGAGCTGATCGGCTCGTCGTCGGGCATCGGCTACATGATCATCAACAGCCAGTCGCGGCTGGCGACGGGGCAGATCATCTTCGGCATCATTGTCATAGGGCTGATCGGGCTTCTGTCCGATTTCGCCTTCAAGGCGCTCAACCGCTGGCTCTTTCCATGGAGCCTGGCATGAGCAAGCTGCTGATCGAAGGCGTCTCGCGGACCTTTGCCGGGGTAGGGGGCGGGCAGCCGGTGCGGGCGCTGCAGCCGGTCGACCTCGCGGTCGCGGCGAATGACTTCATCACCATCCTTGGGC
>NZ_RZSB01000830.1:0-2476 GCF_004023285.1 Mesorhizobium sp. M2A.F.Ca.ET.067.02.1.1 | reverse complement strand
GGAATTTCTCGTGGATGAAGCGGGCGGCGCCGATGTCGAGGCCGCGCGTCGGCTGCGAGACGATCAGCACTTTCGGGTCGAAGGCGAGCTCGCGTGCCAAAAGCGCCTTCTGCAGGTTGCCGCCGGAGAGCGCGCCGGCGCGCACCATCGGGCCAGGGCAGCGTATGTCGTAGGCCTTGATCTGTTCTTCGGCGAAGGCGCGGATCGCCGCCGGGTTGAGCAGGCCTTTGCGGCTGAAGGCCTCGGTGCCGATCCGCGGCAGAACCATGGAATCGGCTAGAGGCAGGTTGGTGACCAGTCCGGTGGTCATGCGGTCTTCCGGGATGCGGCCGAGGCCAAGCGCCTGCAGCTCGCGCGGCGAGAATTGCGTCACCGTTTTGCCGGCTATCGTCATCGTGCCGGCCCTTGGCGGCAGCATGCCGGAGATGACATCGGCCAGCGCCCGCTGGCCGTTGCCGGAGACGCCGGCGATGCCGAGTATCTCGCCCGCCCGGACGACCAGCGAGACGTCGCGCAGCGGCGTGCCGGCATGGCCGGCGGTGGAGATGCCGTCGAGCATCAGCACGGCGGCGCCGGGCGTCGAAGCCTCCTTGACCGGTGGGACGATTTCGTGGCCGCACATCAGTCTGGCCATCTCGGCCAAGGTGGTTTCTGCCGGGTGGTCGACGCGGCCGGCGACCTTGCCATGGCGCAGCACGACGCAGCGATGGGTGAGCGCCCGGACCTCGTTCAGCTTATGCGAGATGAAGATGATGCCGAGCCCCTGCGCCGCCATCGAGCGCAGGGCGGCGAACAGGCCGTCTACTTCGCTTGGCGCCAGCACGGCAGTCGGCTCGTCGAGGATCAAAAGCTTCGCGCCGCGAAACAGCGCCTTGATGATCTCCAGCCGCTGCTGCTCACCGACCGACAGCGCCGACACCGGCAGGTTCGGATCGAGGCTCAGCCCATACTGCCGGCTGATTTCGGTGAGCCGGGCGAGCCCGCGCGCACGGTCGATGCGGCCGGATTTGCCGGGAATGCCGATCAGCAGGTTTTCCAGCACCGTGAGGCGCGGCGCGAGGTGGAAATGCTGATGCACCATGCCGATGCCGGCGGCGAGCGCATCGGCCGAATTGTGGATGGCGACGGGCCGTCCTTCGACCAGGATCTCGCCGGCGTCCGGCGCGTAGGCGCCGAACAGCACGTTCATCAGCGTCGTCTTGCCTGCGCCATTCTCGCCAAGCAGGCCGAGGATTTCGCCGGGTGCGACGCTGAGGTCGACGGCCTCGTTCGCCTTGACGGCGCCGAAGCTCTTGGTGATGCCGCGCATTTCGATGAGTGGGGCGGACAAGGGTGCTCCCTGGATTTGCGATCCGGCTAACCGCCTAAAGCGCGTCGCGATCTTTCAGATGCGCTCCACGCGCTTTAGGTTTTGATTTTACGCATGTCTTTATCCCGAAACCGGTTCCCACTTTCGGGAGACATGCTTTAGGGCAGCGCGAGGCCCCCCTCTCTGGCCTGCCGGCCATCTCCCCCTCAAGGGGGGAGATCAGATGTCACGCCGGCTTTCGTCAACTTTCAACGTTGAAAAGATCGAGCGCCGTCAATGAAACTGCCGATCTCCCCCCTCGAAGGGGGAGATGTCCGGCAGGACAGAGAGGGGGCCTCGCGCCACCCTCAAAATGCATCAATCCGAAACCGGCGTGTTCTCGTCGACGTCGACGCGGAAATTGCCTTCGAGGATCTCGGCCTTTTTCTTCTCGACCAGTTCCTTCACCTCGGCGGGCAGCGTCTTGTCGAACTTGTGGTAGGGCGCCAGATACGAGCCGCCCTTGGCCATGCGCGAGAAATCGCCATAGTCCTGCGCGGTGAAGACGCCGGCCTTGACCAGCTTGATCGCCTGCTCGACCGTCGGATACATGTCCCAGACCGGGCCTGTGATCACCGTATCTGGCCCGAGGCTCGACTGGTCGGACATGTTGGAGATGGCGTAGATCTTCTTCTCCACTGCCGCCTCGATGACGCCGAAGCGCTCGGCATAGATGACGTCGACGCCGGCGTCGATCTGCGCGACGGCCGCTTCCTTGGCCTTGGGCGGATCGAAGAAGGAGCCGATGAAGGCGACCTTCTTCTTGACGTTCGGATTGACCTCCTTGGCTCCGGCGAAGAAGGCGTTGACCAGGCGGTTCACTTCCGGAATGCCCATTGCCGCGACGGCGCCGACCGTGCCGGACTTCGACATCTTGCCGGCGATCATGCCGGAGAGATAGGCCGGCTCATGGATCCAGTTGTCGAAGACGCCGAAATTGGGCTCGGCCGGGCCGGCGCCGGAGCCGAACAGCCAGGCGGTCTTCGGGAATTGCTTGGCGGTCTTTCGCGATTCGCGCTCGGCGGCGAAGGCGTCGCCCAGCACCAACTGGTAGCCGCCCTGCGCATATTCGCGCATGACGCGGCTGAAGTCGGCGGTCTGCACCTTTTCCGACCATTTGTATTCGAT
>NZ_RZSB01000082.1:0-12878 GCF_004023285.1 Mesorhizobium sp. M2A.F.Ca.ET.067.02.1.1 | reverse complement strand
AGGTTGAGGGCGGTCTCGTCGCCATGGATCCGCATACCGGCCGCGTGCTCGCCATGGTCGGCGGATTCTCCTACGCGCAGTCCGAGTTCAACCGCGCGACCCAGGCGATGCGCCAGCCCGGCTCCTCGTTCAAGCCGATTGTCTATTCGGCCGCGCTCGACAATGGCTATACGCCGGCCTCGGTGATCATGGACGGCCCGATCACCATCCAGAGCGGCAACACCACCTGGACCCCGAAGAACTATGACGGCACGGTCGCTGGCCCGGCCACGTTGCGCTCCGGCATCGAGAAGTCGCGCAACCTGATGACGGTGCGGCTCGCCAACGACATGGGCATGAAGCTGGTCGTGGAATATGCCGAGCGCTTCGGTGTCTACGATCATCTGGCGCCCTATCTGCCGATGGCGCTGGGCTCCGGCGAGACGACCGTCATGCGCATGGTCTCGGCCTATTCGATCATGGCCAACGGCGGCAAATCGATCAAACCCTCGCTGATCGACCGCATCCAGGACCGCTACGGCAAGACGGTGTTCAAGCAGGATGAGCGCGGCTGCGAAGGCTGCAACGCCGCCGAATGGAAGAACCAACCCGAGCCGGAGCTGGTCGACAATTCCGAGCAGGTGCTCGACCCGATGACGGCCTACCAGATCACCTCGATGATGGAAGGCGTGGTCCAGCGCGGCACCGGCGCCACCATCGGCGAGCTCGGCCGCCACATCGCCGGCAAGACCGGCACCACCAATGACGAGAAGGACGCCTGGTTCATCGGCTTCACGCCGAACCTCGTCGTCGGTCTCTACATGGGCTACGACACGCCGCGCGGCCTCGGCAAGGGCGCCACGGGCGGCGGTCTCGCCGCGCCGATCTTCAAGGATTTCATGCGTGTGGCGCTGGACGGCAAGCCGAACACCGACTTCCAGGTTCCGGACGGCATGAAGCTCATTGCCATCAACCGCAAGACCGGCATGCGCGCCGCCGAAGGCGATCCCAACACCATCGTCGAGGCGTTCAAGCCCGGCACCGGTCCGGCCGACAGCTACTGGGTGATCGGCATGGGCGCGGATGGCTCCAACGGCTCGGGCGGCGCGCTGTCGCCGCAGGCCAACCAGGCCATCCAGGACGGCGGCGGCGGGCTCTACTGATCTCCTGCAATCCGGAATGGGCCGGCGCGAAACCGTCGGCCCATTTCGCTTTACAGGCGGCGATGCCGTGCCTATGTATCGCGCCTATTCCGAAAAGACCGAAAAGACAGGACCGAACGAAGAGCCATGCGCGCGGAAACGCTCAACATTGTCGACGAAATCAGGCAGGCGATAACCCTGCTGAGGAGGCATCTTTGACTGGGATCAGGCTGTAAAGCGGCTTGAGTACCTGAATTCGCGCGCCGAGGATTCCAGCCTCTGGAATGATCCGATCGAAGCGCAGAAGCTGATGCGGGAGCGCCAGGAGCTCGAGGACGGTATCGCCGCCGTCAAGGGGCTGACCCAGGCGCTGGAAGACAATATCGGCCTGATCGAGCTCGGCGAGGAAGAGGGCGACGACGGCATCATCGCGGAAGCGGAGGCTGCGCTGCGCTCGATGCAGGGCGAGGCGAAGGCTCGGCAGGTCGAGACGCTGCTCTCCGGCGAAGCCGACGCCAACGACACCTATCTCGAAATCCATGCCGGCGCGGGCGGCACCGAAAGCCAGGACTGGGCCTCGATGCTTCTGCGCATGTACACGCGCTGGGCCGAGCGCCGCCGCTTCAAGGTCGAGGTGCTGGAAGTCCATGACGGCGAGGAGGCGGGCATCAAGTCCGCCACCGTGCTGATCAAGGGCCACAACGCCTATGGCTGGCTGAAAACGGAATCCGGCGTCCACCGCCTGGTGCGCATCTCGCCGTACGACAGCAATGCGCGGCGCCACACCTCCTTCGCCAGCGTCTGGGTTTATCCGGTCATCGACGACTCGATCGAGATCAATGTTTCCGAATCCGACGTGCGCATCGACACCTATCGTTCCTCGGGCTCGGGCGGCCAGCACGTCAACACCACCGACTCGGCGGTCCGCATCACCCATCTCGCGACCGGCATAGCGGTCGCCTGCCAGGCCGAGCGCTCGCAGCACAAGAACCGCGCCAAGGCCTGGGAAATGCTGCGCTCGCGCCTCTACGAGGAAGAGCTGAAGAAGCGCGAGGCGGTCGCCAACGCCACGGAGGCGTCGAAGAGCGACATCGGCTGGGGCCACCAGATCCGCTCTTACGTGCTGCAGCCCTATCAGCTCGTGAAGGATCTGCGCACCGGCGTCGAAAGCACCTCGCCGTCGAGCGTGCTCGACGGCGACCTCGACGAGTTCATGGAAGCTTCGCTCTCGCATCGCATCGAGGGTGGTGCAGGCGAAGCGGTGGCGGACCTGGATTAGGATATGCCCATATTCAGGTGAGGCCGGCCTGCGAACGGCGATTTCCTGCGCTTCCGGTGCTCACGTACCTTAAGTACGCTCCGCTCCGATTCTTGAAAACCGCTATTCTCGGCTCAGCCTAACCTGAATCTGGGCATATGCTGCCGTTGCGCAAAGGAAGAAAAGCCGGTGACGCGCAAACTTACCGGAAAATGCTTCTGCGGCACCGTCCACTATGAAGTGGCGGACGAATTCGTCTATGCCGCGAACTGTCACTGCTCCAACTGCCGGCGCACGACGGGGGCGGCGTTCAAGCCCTTCGCCGGCATCGAGCGCGGCAAGTTCCGTCTCACCGCGGGCGACGACAGGCTGCTGATTTTCGGCGACGAGAGCGGCCATGACGCGCATTGCGGCCGCTGCGGCTCGCTCGTCTATTCATTGGTCCGCGAAGGCGCCTATGTCCATGTCGCCATGGGGACGCTGATGGACGATCCAGGCATTCGCCCGAGCCCACATATCTTCGTCGGTTCAAAGGCGCCGTGGTTCACGATTACAGACGATCTGCCGCAATATCGTGAACACGCCGACGGCTGAAGGTCGGAACTTCCTTTGGAGGAACTTCGTTCTTAGGCACCCTGGGCGCAGGCCGTTGTCTGGAGTTGCCACCCAGGTCTGCGCATCCTTTCCGTCGCCGAAGCTTGAAACCGGCGCGTCGCCATGGCGCGCCCACTTCTTGCGCTGGCTGTGGAATCAGCTCAGCATCCGAGCTGTGGGATAGAAGCATTTATGGCCGGACGCGGCATAAACTGCGACCGACGATCCGGCCACTGGGAAGACACGTTCCGGGAACGGGCAAGCTGAAACGCTTGATGCTCGAAAGGAACGTTTCGATGTCTGCTGCCACATCAAGATCGGCCCAAGCCGCTCGACCGGCTGGCCGACTGTTGTTCTCCCTCTTCGCTGTTGGAGCTGTCTCGGTGCTGACGCCGCCGGCCATCGCGCACGACGCCCAGCCTACGGGGGCCGTGCCACAAGGCTGGAAATATCCCTTTGCCTGCTGCGCCAACTTCGATTGCAAGGAAGTGCCGCAGTCATCGATCAGCGAGCGGCCCGAAGGCTATGTCATAAAAGGCACGGGCGAGGTGGTGGCCTACAGCGACAAGCGGATCAAGAATTCGCCCGACGGCGAATATCACTGGTGCGCGCATCAGGCTGGGCTCGACGCCGGCAAGACCATCTGCCTGTTCGTCCCGCCGCCCTCTTACTAGCCTTCGAGCACGCCAGCATCTCTGCTGAAGCTGCTGCCAGACGGTTGTCAGGACGGCTTCTTTATGTTGCCTTGCCACGAAGCAATTCCAGGAAAAGTGCGAAGCGGTTTTCCGTTCGGAATTGCGTGCAATGCGGGCGGCGGACAATGGAGAGGTGAGTTCATGACCATCAAAGGCAGCTGCCACTGCAAGGCGACAACCTTCGAGGTTGCCGAGGCGCCGCAGACGGTGACGCAATGCACATGCTCGTTCTGCTCGAAGCGCGGGTCGCTGTGGGCCTACTATGTCCCGTCGCAATTCAAGCTCACGAGCCCGCCTGAGAACGTCTCCTTCTATCGCTGGGGCTCGAAGACCGTGAAGCATGGTTTCTGCGCCATTTGCGGTTGCGGCACCTTCACCGAGACGCCTGACTGGTCGACCGGGAAGCCGGATTTCGACAACCCGAAGATCAGCGTCAATTCGCGCCTGTTCGACGATTTCGACCTGGACAAGGTCGAGGTGGTGGTCATCGACGGCAAGAATCTGTGGTAGAGGCGAAGCGGGAACGGCTAGCGGGTTTTGCGGCCGCATTCCCGTTCCGTTTTTCGCCGCATTTCATGCTACAAGGCTGCGGAAGGGCTGATTTGGCTCGGCTGCAAGGGCCGCGAATTGGAGAGGGACCAATCTCATGAAGAAAACCGTGCTCGTCGTCGTGGCGACGGCTGTGCTGGTGAGCGCCTGCACCACCACCGATCCGTATACCGGCGACCAGAAGATTTCCAACACGGCGGCCGGCGCCGGCCTTGGCGCGCTGGCAGGCGCCAGCCTTGGTCTGCTTGCGGGCGGCAATGACCGCCGCAATGCGTTGATCGGCGCCGGCATCGGGGCGCTCGCCGGCGGCGCGATCGGCGCGACCATGGACCAGAACGAGGCCGAGCTTCGCCGTCAGTTGCAGGGCACCGGCGTCAGCGTCACCCGCAGCGGCGACCAGATCATCCTCAACATGCCGTCCGACATCACCTTCAACGTCGACCAGGACGCGGTGAAGCCGGGCTTCTATCCGGTGCTGAATTCGGTCGCGCTGGTGCTGAAGAAGTTCCGCCAGACCACGGTGGACGTGTTCGGCCACACCGATTCGACCGGCGGCGACGAACATAATTTCGACCTGTCGCAGCGCCGCGCGCTCGCCGTCGCCAATTATCTCGCCGGCCAGGGCGTCGATCAGCGCCGCTTCGCCGTCACCGGCTTCGGCAAGACGCGCCCGATCGCGTCCAATGCCACGGCCGCCGGCCGCGAGCAGAACCGGCGCGTCGAAATCCAGCTGTCGCCGCTCACCTGAAAGAGCCGCGCCCAACTGCGCAGCGCCATCGAAGCAAAACGGTCCCGTAAGGGGCCGTTTTTTGTTGGGATGTCCAAGGATGGGTCAAAGGTCGTAGGACATTAGCTTGTTCTAATTGATACTTTTCAAATCCAGGGAAAGGACTACCATTCCGCTGTTCCAGAGGGGATGGGGCGGTTAAACCGGCCGCGCAATCACATCTGCCGCCCCGGTCTTGCACGGCCAGATCAAGGGAATCTGGGAGGAATGCATGACAAGAACAGCTCGCCTCGGGCGCTGCGGCGTCCTCGTTTTGACTGGCCTTTTGGGCGCATGGCTCGGAGCCGCCACAGCCCGGGCAGAGGATGCCAGCAAGGCCGATATCGAAGCCCTGAAGAAATCGCTGGCCAAATATGAAGATTACACCGCCGCCATCCGCGACCTCTATCTGTCGACCGAAGGCTGCGTCTACTATGGCGGCGAGAAGATTGACGGCGCGATGTACTATCCTAAGGGCGCCATGGGCGTCCATTTCGTCAATGTCCCGAGCATCGGCAAGCCGCTCGACCCGATGAAGCCCAACGTCCTGATCTACGAGCCGACGAAGAAGGGTTTGAAGTTGGTCGCCGTGGAATGGCTGGTCCCATTGACGCCGGACGTGAAGGAGGTTCCGACACTGTTCGGCCAGAAGTTCATGGGACCGATGGAAGGGCACTACCCGCTCATCCCGCGGGAGTTCGTCCACTACGACCTGCATGCCTGGCTGTTCAGGGACAACCCGAACGGCATGTTCACCCCGACGAACCCGAACGTGAAATGCACCAAGGCCGAGTTCCCGATGCTGGAAAAACCGACCAAGATGATGCCTGGACCGATGTAGGGCAGGGCGTGCCAGCCAGCGCAAAAAAGGAAACGGCCCAAACCGGGCCGTTTTCATGTCTGCTTCTACAGGTGGAGCTTCAGACTTTCGCGACAATCCGCATGAAGGCCGGCACGTCGTCGCCGAAACCGACGGTCGCGTCGTCTTCCTCGCGATGGCGGCCGGGGCGGTCGCGCTGTGGGCGGGCGTCGCCGCGGTGCTCGTGACGGTTGCCCGAACCCTTGCGCTCGTTCTCGGAACGGATCGCGTCCTTGCGGGCGCGGCGTTCGGCGATATCGGCAACTTCGGCGACCGGCTGCTCTTCGCGCACGGCTTCGGGAGCCTCGTCGCGCTTGGCGTGGCGGTCCTTCTTGCGATCGCCGCGATCCTTGCGGTCGTCGTCCTTGCGGCCGGCGCGACGCGGGGCACCGCGGCCGCGGCGCGGCTGCTCCTCGCCTTCGCTTTCGGTCACGGTCGACAGGTCACCGTCATGCCATTCGATCTTGGTGCCGATCAGCCTCTCGATCGCGTCGACATATTTGGTGTCGGAGCGGGTGGCGATGGTGAAGGACTTGCCGGCGCGCCCGGCGCGGCCGGTGCGGCCGATCCTGTGGACATAGTCCTCGGCATGGATCGGCACGTCGTAGTTGAAGACATGGCTGACATCGGGAATGTCGAGGCCGCGCGCGGCGACGTCCGAGGCAACGAGATAGCGCAGCTTGCCGTCGCGGAAATTGTTGAGCATCTGCATGCGGGCGCGCTGGTCCATGTCGCCATGCAGCGCGCCGGCATCGAAATCATGCTTCAAAAGCGACCGGAACAGCTCCGACACTTCGACCTTGCGGTTGCAGAAGATGATGGCGTTCTTCAGGTCGGCGTCTTCGGCCTTGATCAGATTGCGCAGCGTCTCGCGCTTCTCCCAAGGCTTGTTGCCGGACTTCACCAGCCGCTGCGTGATGCTGGTCGCGGTGGAGGCGGCCTTGGAGACCTCGACGCGCACCGGCGCGTGCAGGAACTTCTCGGTGAGCTTGGTGATTTCCGGCGGCATCGTCGCCGAGAAGAACAGCGTTTGGCGCGTGAACGGGATCATCTCGCAGATGCGCTCGATGTCGGGAATGAAGCCCATGTCGAGCATGCGGTCGGCCTCGTCGATGACGAGGATCTCGACGCCGTTGAGCAGGAGCTTGCCGCGCTCCCGATGGTCGAGCAGGCGGCCCGGTGTCGCGATCAGCACGTCGGCGCCGCGCTCGAGCTTCTTGTCCTGCTCGTCGAAGGAGACGCCGCCGATCAGAAGCGCGATGTTGAGCTTGTGGTTCTTGCCGTATTTGATGAAGTTTTCCTCGACCTGCGCGGCGAGCTCACGCGTGGGTTCGAGGATCAGCGTGCGTGGCATGCGCGCGCGGGCGCGACCCTTTTCCAATCGCGTCAGCATCGGCAGCACGAAGGAAGCGGTCTTGCCGGTGCCGGTCTGGGCAATGCCCAACACATCCTTGCCGAGCAGCGCATGCGGGATGGCGCCGGCCTGGATCGGAGTCGGCTTGGTGTAGCCGGCATCTGAGACTGCGGAGAGGACCTTGGGCGAAAGGCCAAGGTCTGAAAATGTCAACGCTTCTTGAACGGTCTGGGTGTCTGAGGACAAGTGTTTGTTGTCTTTGGCTGGTTCGGGAAATCGCAACGCGTGTTGCGGCAGGCGCCGCGCGCCTGCAAGATCGCGGTTGCAGTTAGGCGCAAGTCCGCGATTTGTCAACACAAACAGCCGGAAATCCCGGTGATTGTGAAGACGTAACCTTAATCGCGATGCTTAATCGAACAGGTATCGTTGCGCCGGCTCAGTAGCGGAACTGCTCGGCAAGGATGCGTTCGTTCCAGGAATGGTTCGGATCGAACAGCAAAGTTGCCGTCGCGGTCGGCGATTCCCGCACGGTGACGGAAGCCACGGCCTTAACCTCGGTGTGGTCCGCGGCGGCATTCACAGGACGCTTTTCGGCTTCGAGAATGTCGAAGCGCACGGTCGCCTTGTTGGACAGCAGCGCCCCGCGCCAGCGGCGCGGCCGGAAAGGGCTGACCGGCGTCAATGCCAGGAGCGGCGCATCGAGCGGCAAAATCGGCCCGTGCGCCGACAGATTGTAGGCCGTCGAGCCGGCGGGGGTGGCGATCATGACGCCGTCGCAGTTCAACTCCTCCAACCGCACCTGGCCGTCGACAGTGATGCGGATCTTCGCGGTTTGGTAGGACTGGCGCCACAGCGCCACCTCGTTGATGGCCGGCGCCGAAATGGATTCGCCGTCATGCGTCACGGCGACCATTTCCAACGGCCGGATCGTCTCGGCAACGGCGTTGGCGATGCGCTCCTCGAGACCGCCGGCGCGATATTCATTCATCAGGAAGCCGATGGTGCCCCGGTTCATGCCGTAGACCTTCTTGCCCGTGCTCATCGTCTCGCGCAGCGTCTGCAGTAGAAAACCGTCGCCGCCGAGCGCGATGATGATCTCCGCCTCAGCGACAGGCACCTGCCCATAGCGCGCCGACAGGCTTTCCCTCGCGGCGAGGGCGTCGTCGGTGTCGGAAGAGACGAAGGCGAAACGGCTGGCGGCTTTGCTCATGGCTCCCGGAGGGCGACCGTCTGCGGGGCCGCGCCGGCGACGGCGTAGCATGCGCCGCCCATATCTGTGAAGGGCGGCGTGCCGGCTGGCGGGTCACCAGTCGCGCTTCGTGACAGGCGCGAGATGAATGTGATGGCCGCAATGGTTAAGAGGAGGCTTAAACACTCGTAAAGGCGGATCGATCATGTTAGCCGACAGTGGATGGGTTGGCGGGGGCTGGCCAGTCGAGAGACCTGTCTATTGCCGGTAACGCGTCTGATCATAGTCTTCCTGATGATGGGAAGTTTCGCGCTTATGTTCGCCGAACTCGTGCGTCATTCGGAAGAGACGAGCCAGCGGCCGCAGCCGACAGCTTCCCGTTGCGGCGATGCCACCGGGACCCCTTGTCCGCAACGGGCGCTGTAGGCTTCGCTTTTCCGCTCGCTCAACCGCCCTGCAGGTGGCAGCCCGCCTTGCGTTTGCCCGCGACATATTCGTCGATGAGCTGGCGGTAGCGCACCTTGCCGAAGCTTGGGAAATGGCCGCCATGCACGACCGACACGTCCAGGTCGCGTATGGCCAGCAGCGTCCCGACATAATCATCAATGACTGAGTGGTAGACGTCGTCAATCAGCGGCCCGTCATAGACGATGTCGCCGGACAAGAGGATGCCGGTCTTCTTCTCGTAGAGCGCGATGCCGCCCGGTGAGTGACCCGGCGTGTGTATGACCTCGAAGGCGCGGTCGCCGAGATCGACGATGTCGCCGTGTTCAAGCAACCGGCCGGCCGGCGCGGGCAGGATGCGATAGCGCGCCGTATCCCAGCCTTCCGGTGCGCCGTCGAACATCTCCTCATTGGCGTAGCGATCGGCGACCGTCCATTCGTTGCGCGGATCGGCGAGGATTGCCGCCTCGGCCGAATGCACGCAGCGGTCCGGGAACTCGTGGTGGCAGCCGATATGGTCGAAATGCGTGTGGCTGGCCACGCAGGTGAGCTTGCGCTCGCTGACAAGCGGCACGTGGCTTCTCAGGCTGAAATGGCCAAGGCCGGTGTCGAACAACAGGTCGCGGTCGCGCCCGCGCACATGCCAGATGTTGCAGCGGAAGAACGGCTTGATCCATGGCTCATGGATGAGCGTGATGTCGTCGCCCATGCGGATGGTTTCGTACCAGTCCGGAGCCTCGATGACCGGAAGCGTGCTCATGGATCAGTCCGCCAGCAGGATGATGTCTTGAGCGTTGCACGAAATCGCTATCGTGTCGCCCGCCTGAACGGTGGCGGAAGCGGAAGCCTTGGCGATGAACTGCAGTGCGGCATCGAGCATCGAGGCAGCCAGCACGCGCTTGAAACTGCCCTGGAAGACGACATCGCCGACCTTGGCGTCGCCGAGCGCGACATTGCCTTTCGCTTCGCCGAGAACCAGGTGCTCGGGCCGGATGGCGAGCGCGACCGTGGCGCCGGCAGTCGATGCGCCGGGCAGCGAGACCGGCCCGACCGCCGTCGAGACGGTGACGATCCCGTTCTCCGCTTCGGTCACGGTGCCGGCAAGAATGGTGCTTTCGCCCATGAAGGTCGCCGAGAAGCGCGTCTTGGGCCGCGCATAAACGCGCTCGGGCGGGCCTTCGTCCTCGATGCGGCCGTCATTCATCACCACGCAATGATCGGCCAGCGCCATCGCTTCTTCCTGGTCATGCGTGACATGGACGAAGGCGGTGCCGACACGCTTCTGGATCGCTTTCAGCTCGTCCTGCATCTGCCGCCGCAGCTTGAGATCGAGCGCGCCGAGCGGCTCGTCGAGCAAAAGCACCGCCGGTTCGATGACGAGCGCACGGGCCAGCGCCACGCGCTGGCGCTGGCCGCCGGAGAGCTGATGCGGCTTCTTGTCGAAGGCGGCCGCCAGCCCGACGAGGGCAAGCGCATCGCGCGCCTTCGCCGCCCGGGTCGCGCCGTCGACGCCCTGCATGCGCAAGCCGAAACCGACATTGCCGCCGACGCTCATATGCGGAAACAGCGCATAATCCTGGAACACGGTGGTCGTCGGGCGCTTGGCCGGCGGCACGGCGGTGCAGTCCGCGCCCCGGATGAACACCTTGCCTTCGCTGGGCGTGACGAAGCCGCCAAGGATCGAAAGCAGCGTCGTCTTGCCGGAACCCGACGGCCCAAGCAGGATCGTGTAGCTGCCGGGGTCGATCGCCAGCGAAACATTCTTCAGCACCGGGAACTGGCCGAAGCGATGCGAGACGTTGCGGATGTCGACGAGGGGCGCGCTCATGCCGGCTTTCTCCGCAGCAGCGTCAGTTCGAAAAACACAACTAGGACAATAGAGACGGCAAAGACCAGTGAGCCGACGGCATTGGTCTTGGGGTTGAGGCCGGAGCGCAGGAGATTCCAGATCTCCACCGGCAGCGTCGTCTCGAAGCGGGTGAGCAGGAAGGAGATGACGAACTCGTCCCAGGAAAATGTCATCGACAGGAAGAAGCCGGCGAAGATCGCCGGCGCCATCACCGGCACCGTGATCATGAGCAGCACCTTCCACTCGGCGGCGCCGAGGTCGCGCGCGGCGCGCTCGATGTTGATCTGGTGGTCGCCCATCTGGCTGTAGATGATGGCGAAGCAGAGCGGCAGGTTGATCACGACATGGCCGATGCCTGCCGCAAGCAGCGATTTCGGCACGCCGGCCCAGTTGAACAGCACCAGCAGCCCCATGCCGATGATCAGATAGCTGACGGTGAGCGGCAGCGTGATCAGCCCGCGCAGCAAGGCCGAGCCCGGCAGGACGAAGCGCGCGAAACCCCAGGCGGACAGAAATCCGAGCGTGACCGATGCGAGCGAGGACAGCACCGCCACCAGCAGTGAATTGACCAGCGCTGAGGTGAGCCTCGCGTCTGAAAGCACCGCCTGGTACCAGCGCAGCGACGGGCCGGTGAAAGGCGGTATAGGGAAGGAGGTTGCCTGCAGCGAGAACAGCACCAGCACCACCACCGGCAGGAAGATGAAGCCATAGACGGCGACGGCGTAGAGCCAGGCGGCGAAGCGGACGGCGGCGCGCATCGTCAGGCCCGCTCGATCTTCAGCCAGCGCGCGCAGGCGAGATAGGCGATGGTGACGACAGCCATCAGGATGATCGACAGCGCGGAGGCCAGCGAGAAATCGCCGCGCCGGCCGATCTGCATCATAACCAGCTGCGGCATGACCAGCTCGTTGTTGCCGCCAAGAATCTGCGGCGTGATGTAGTCGCCGATGCAGAGCACGAAGGTAAGGAAGGCGCCGACCATGATGCCGGGCAGGGTCAGCGGCAGCACGACATGCAGGAAAGTCCGCACCGGCCCGGCGCCGAGATCGGCGGCAGCCTTGCGGTAGCTCGGGCTGAGCTGCTTCAGATTGGCGAAGATCGTCAGCGTCAACAGCATGACGAAGAAATGCACGAAGCCGGTGACGGTGGCGAAACGCGTGTTGGCGAGCTGCAGCGGCTCGGCGATGAGGCCGACGCCGGTCAGCGCCCGGTTGATGACGCCGTTCTGCGCCAGCACCAGCAGCCAGGAATAGGAGCGCACGACATAGGAGGTCCAGAACGGCAGCACGGCCAGCATAAGCGCCAGCCGCTGCCAGCGCTCCGGGACCATTTCCGCGAGGATCCAGGCGAAGGGATAGGCGAGCAGGATCGAGATCACGGTGACGATAGCCGTGACCTCCAGCGAGTTCACCATCGCCCGCCAATAGGACGGATCGGTGAAGAACTGGCTGTAATTGGCCAAGGTGAAACCGCCGCCTTCATGCGCCGTGAGGCTGGAAAACCCCATGGCGATGAGGGGCAGCACGAAGAACAGCAGCGTCCACGCCAGCGCCGGCGTGACCAGCGCCCAAGGCAGGGCACGCGAGTTGCTTCCAGAAACGCTCATCGGCCGATTTACTGCGCCTGCAGCATTTCGGTCCACATGTCCTGCATCTTCTTGTCGAGGTCGGCGTTCGGCGCCGGATAGGCCTGGGCGCGGGCGAGGAAGCCGGGCTGCTCGTCGAAGCGCAGGATCTTCTTCTGCTCGTCGGTCAGCGCCGCCTTGGTGTTCGCCGGCATGCCCCAGTAGCAGGACGAGGTGGCAAGCCGCGCCTGGCCCTCAGGGCTCATGATGTACTGGATGAATTTCAGCGCCATGTCCTTGTTCTTGGAATCCTTGAACATGGCGAGCGACTGCGACCACAGCACCGCGCCTTCTTTCGGGATCGAGAAGTCGAGCGCCGGATTTTCCTTGGCAAGGCCCGCCGTGACCCATTCGCCGCCGCCGACAAGAACGTCCACCTCGCCGGTGGCCAATGCGGTCTGGCTGGCGGTGACCTCGCCGACCAGCTTGGCGTTGGCCTTCATCTTGAGGAGCTCGGCCTTGAGTGCCGGCAGGTCGGCCTCGGTGAGGTCGGCGGTCTTCTTGCCGATCGCCAGAGCCGCCATGCCGATCACCGGCAGGTAGTAATCGTAGATCGCGAGCTTGCCCTTGTATTTG
>NZ_RZSB01000829.1:0-2477 GCF_004023285.1 Mesorhizobium sp. M2A.F.Ca.ET.067.02.1.1 | reverse complement strand
GTTCCTGTTGATCGCAACGACAACAGGAATGGCACATGGTTGCGCCACGCGCGGTCTGGAAGGGTTTTCTCAAGGTTGGGTCGGTCTCGTGTGGCGTGAAGCTGGTCGGCGCGACCAGCGAAACCGGAAAAGTTCATTTCAGGATCCTGAACCGCAAGGACGGCCTGCCGGTGAAAAGCGCCTATGTCGACGAGCAGACCGGCCATGTCGTCGAGGCCCAGGACCAGACCAAGGGCTTCGAGGCCGAGAAGGACGATTTCATCGAGATCGAGCCGGATGAGATCAAGAAGCTGAAGCTCACCTCGGCGCATACATTGGAGGTTGACGAGTTCGTCGCTCTTGACGAGATCGACACCCGCTATCTGGAAAAGCCCTATTATCTCATCCCCGCCGACGGCGCCGCGCTCGAGGCCTTCAGCGTGCTGCGCGAGGCGATGAAGAAGAAGCGCGTCGCCGCAAGGTCCTGCGTCGTACTCTACCAGCGCGGCCGCGAGGTCGTCATCCAGCCTTTCGGCAAGGGCATGCTGCTCACCGAACTGCGCACCCGCGACGAGATGGTCTCGGAGAAGAGCGTTTTCGAAGACCTGACGTCACCGAAATACGACAAGGACCTGCTCGAGATCGCCGAGCTGTTGATCGACAAGAAGGTGACGAAGTTCGATCCTTCGAAATTCGAGGATACCTATGAGGATGCGCTGATCGCGATGATCGATGCCAAGCGCAAGGGTAAGAAACCGCCGAAGGCCGCGCCGCCGCCAAGGGAAAATGTCGTCGACCTCGCCTCGGTGCTGAGGAAGAGTCTCGCCAAGGAAGGCATCAAGGCCCCCTCGAAAGCCAAGCCTGCCCGCAAGTCGGCCTGATCGGCCCGCCGATAGGATCGCCCAAGCTCGATCGGCGGATCTGCTCACTCCTGTCGGACGTAGTCCATCCCCCGGGTTGCCCTATCCTACCCTGGGGGATAGGATTTAAACCATGACGATACACAGCTCCCATCCCGACATCATCGCCCGGCTCAAGCGCGCGCACGGCCATCTCGCTGCCGTGCTCACCATGTTCGAACAGGGCCGTTCATGCCTTGACCTCGCGCAACAGCTCCATGCCGTCGAAAGCGCCGTCGGCAACGCCAAGCGCGAGCTCATCCACGACCATATGGAGCATTGCCTTGTCGAGGGCGGCGAGCCGACCAGGGACACGCTGAAAGAGCTGAAGCAGCTCACCAAATATCTGTGAGGCGGCCCATGTTGACGAGGATTCTCGACTGGTTTGGCTTCGGCTCGCACGGGCATGACCACGACGGACATGAACACGGCGGGCACGGCCATGACGGGCCGCACGGGCACACGCATGGCGTGATCGATGCGACGATCGCCACGACTGAGCGCGGCATCTGGGCGATCAAATGGTCGTTCGTCATCCTGGCGATAACGGCAGCGCTGCAGCTCGCCGTCGTCCTGTTCTCGGGCAGCGTGGCGCTGCTTGCCGACACCATCCACAACATCGCCGACGCGACGACGGCCATCCCGCTCTGGATCGCCTTCGTGCTGGCGCGACGCAGGCCGACCCGAACGTTCACCTACGGCCTCGGTCGCGTCGAGGATCTTGCCGGCATCGTCATCGTGTTGATCATCCTGGCGAGCGCGCTGGTTGCCGGCTACGAGGCGATCGATCGCCTGTTCAATCCGCAGCCGGTCCGGTTCCTGGGCTGGCTGGCCGCTGCCGGCGTCATCGGCTTCCTCGGCAATGAGGCGGTGGCCGTCTTCCGCATCCGCGTCGGCCGTCAGATCAACAGCGCGGCCCTGATCGCCGATGGTTACCACGCGCGCACCGACGGGCTGACCAGCCTTGCCGTCGTTGCCGGCGCGGTCGGCGTCTGGCTTGGCTACCCGCTCGCCGACCCGATCATCGGCCTGCTGATCACCATCGCCATTTTCGGCATCGTCTGGCAGTCGGCGCGTTCCGTGCTAACGCGCATGCTCGACGGTGTGGGGCCGGGGCTAGTCGACGAGGTTCATCACGCCGCCGACCATGTCGCCGGGATCGACAGGGTGGTCGACGCGAAGGCCCGCTGGCTCGGCCACAAGCTGCATGTCGATGTGGAGATCGCGGTCAATGACGGGCTGCTGCTCGCCGCCGCCAACAACATCGCCGCGTCGCTGAAGACGGAGCTCTTCGCGCACATTCCCGCGCTCGACGTCGCCACGGTGCGCTTTGCCGCGCCCGAGGCCGAGGGCGGTCACCATCAAGCGCCTGACCCGTTCCTGGTGTCGGGCAAGCTGGCTAGCGGGCTGCTCGAGATCGTCGACACGCCTCAGGGCGAGCGCATTCGGCTGCGCCTCTCGCGCCATGCCGAGGGCCTGCAAGCGAACGTCGCCATCGAAAGGGGGGGCGGCGCGGTCGAAAGCCTGCCGCTGTCGCCGGTCGGCGGCGATCATCACTATCTGCAAAGCCTTGTCGCGCCGGCCGAGCCGCATGAGTTC
>NZ_RZSB01000828.1:0-2480 GCF_004023285.1 Mesorhizobium sp. M2A.F.Ca.ET.067.02.1.1 | reverse complement strand
CCGCCAAGCACGGCGAGCTGCAGGACGGCATGTTCGGTTGCATTGGTCATGGCGAAACGTCCGCTTCTGATTGAGGCTGACAGGGAAGGCTTGCCCGGCCCGGCCGCCCGACCTTTCGATAATGTCGCCGGCGCGGCGAGGTTCCCCTGCGCCTTGGGAGCGCAGGGGCGCTTGCGGCCTTGCCGCCGCGGCCATTGCACAGTAATGACGGGGTTGGCGCGAGGTTTCGGGCTCCCGATGGGACCCGGGAATGGCGCCGAACAACGGTGCCCGATTTCCGGGCGGCAAAGAGGTGGTCATGTCCGCGCGCATTTTCAGTCCAGCCAAAACCGCGATGCAGTCCGGCAAGGCCAAGACCGGACATTGGGTGCTGGAGTTCGATCCCGCGCAGCGCAAGAAGATCGACCCGCTGATGGGCTACACCACCTCCGGCGACATGCTGAGCCAGGTGAAGCTCACCTTCGACACGAAGGAAGAAGCGGTGGCCTATGCCGAGAAGGAAAAGATCGCCTATCGCGTCGAAGAGCCGAAGGAAGCCAAGCGCCGGCAGATTTCCTATTCGGACAATTTCCGCTATGACCGCAGGACGCCCTGGACGCACTGACTTCCCGAGTCTTGCATCGCTTGGCGTAACGCAGCAGCCGGCCCGGCCGGCCGACGGTCCCGTAGCTCAGCTGGATAGAGCACCGGCCTTCTAAGCCGATGGTCGCAGGTTCGAATCCTGCCGGGATCGCCATTCCCTTGGCGCGGTTCGTGTGCGGACCTCACTTCCGCATCAGTTTAGGGGAGGGTTCGGCTAGCCATTGCTTGCCGTCTTTCTCGCTGGCCCATGGATTGCCGAAAGCCTTGGTCGGCAACGGTTCTTCGTCAAATTCGAGCCGTGCCTTCACGGCCCGCCGCTCGCGCCGATGCTCGGCTTGCTTGAATGCCTTGTCGCTGTCGACTGTGGTCATGCCGACGATCGGGGGTATTCCTTCGGGATCGGCTCATAGGCGTCACTTATCACAGAATGTGCGCAATAGGGCAGCGGGCGGGCCCGCTGCGCCGGTCATCGATCTAAACCTCAGCCAGCAACTCCATCACGAACTCCACGAACGCCCGCACCTTGGCGGTGCGGTATTGTCGCGAAGGGTAGATCGCGTGGAGCGGGAAGAGCTCGTCGGACCAATCCGGAAACAGGTCGATCAGCCGGCCGTCGCGCACCTGCTCGCGCGTGGCGAATTCCAGCACCTGCGCGATGCCGGCACCGGACAGGCAGGCGTTGAGCATGGTCGGCGCGTCGGAGGTCATCAGCCTGGTCCGAACGCTGACCGGCAGCGCCTCGTTGCCGCGGCGAAATTCCCACTCATAGGCGCGGCCATGCGCGGCGTCCCAGAAATCGATGGCGTAGTGGTCGGGCAGGTCGGCAGGGTGCCGCGGACGCCCTCGGCGCTCGACATAGGCGGGCGCCGCGACGGTGAGTACGCGCGTCTCGAACAGTTTGCGCGCGGTGAATGAGCCGGCCGGCGGATCGCCGAAGCGCAAGGCAAGATCGAACCCGTCCGCCACCAGGTCGCCCACCGCGTCGCGCATGATGAGCTCGAGGCGAAGCTCCGGATAGAGCGCCAGGAACCGGCCCGCGTGCCCGGCCAGCACCAGCTGCGAGAAGAACGGGTCGACATTGACGCGCAGCCTGCCGCGAACCACCGAGGTGGCGCCGGTGGCCTCGACCGCCGCCTCCTCGATGCCGTCGAGGTGAGGGCCGACCCGCTCGTGGAAGCGCCGCCCTTCGTCCGTCAGGTGCATGGTGCGGGTCGTGCGGTCGAGCAGCCGCACCCCGATGCGGGCTTCCAGCCGCTGGATGGCGCGGCCGACGCCTGAGGCGGTCATGCCGAGCGAGTCCGCTGCCCGCGCCATCGAGCCGGCTTCGACCACCGCCATCAGCACCGTCACGCCGGACAGCAATCTTCCGTCATAAGACATGCGCTATTCCCAACCTGGAGTCCGGATTATGATGACATATCGGCGCTGTGATCAGCAAGCCAAGGGTGTGAAAAGACCGGCCAGAGACCGCCGGCCCGTCGTGGCCGCCGGCCGTGATCCCGTTCAACCACCACAAACGAAGGAAAGATCATGTACGCAGTTACCGCCATTACCGGCCGCATCGGCGGGGTTCTTGCCGAAACGCTGCTGGCATCGGGCCACAAGGTTCGGGCCGTTGTCCGCGACGAAGCCAAGGGCGCGCGGTGGCTGGCCAAAGGCTGCGAGGTCGCCGTCGCCGATCTCGGCGATCCCGGGCCTCTGGCCGCGGCGCTTTCGGGCGGCGAGGGCGCGTTCATCCTGTTGCCGCCGGTCTATGATTCCGAACCCGATTTCCCGGACGTGCTGCCGAAGATCGCCGTCGTCCGCGAGGCGCTGCACAGGGCGCTGCCGCCCAAGGTGGTCGTGCTGTCGACGATCGGCGCGGACGCCACGCAGCCCAATCTGCTCAATGTGTTGCG
>NZ_RZSB01000827.1:0-2484 GCF_004023285.1 Mesorhizobium sp. M2A.F.Ca.ET.067.02.1.1 | reverse complement strand
ACGCTCGATGATCAAGGCCCGCGTTTCTGACGGACTGGCCGGACTGGTCATGGCGGCAGGCGGCCCTGTCTCGGATCGAGCATGCTCAGGCCGCCTTCTTCTCGGCGGAGCCGGCGTTCATGGTGCTCTGCTCGACGGCATCGATCGTCGGACGCTCATAGGAGGAGATGGTCTTGCGACCGAATTCGATCGCCACCTGCGGCAAGGCGCCGTTCATATACGCAAGCAGCGTCTGCTTGACGATGATGTAGAGGCGGTTCTTCTTCTCGCGCACCGTCTTGATCTTGGTGGCGACCGGACCGACCACCGCATAGGACAGGAAGATGCCGAGGAAGGTTCCGACGAGCGCGGCGCCGATCAGGCCGCCGAGGATCTCGGGCGACTGGTCCAGCGCTCCCATCGCCTTCACCACGCCGAGCACGGCAGCCACGATGCCCAGCGCCGGCAGGCCGTCGCCGACCGCCACCATCGCGTGATAGGCCTTCAGCTTGTCGCTGCGGATCGTCTGGATCTCTTCATCCATCAGCGCCTCGATCTCGTGCGAGCGGGCATTGCCGATGATGATGATGCGGCAATAGTCGCAGATGAAATTCGTCAGGTCATGGTTCTTGAGCACGGTCGGGAAAGCCTGGAAGATGGCCGACTCCTCCGGATTGTCGATATGCGCCTCGACCTCGCTGCGCGATTTCGAGCGCAGTTCGCGCATCAGGCTGTGCAGGACGCCCAGCGTCTCGAGGTAGTCGCGCTCCTTTGGCACCGCCTGCTTGAAGGCCTCGAGAATGCCCTTGCCGGTGTCCTTGACCGTCTTCATCGGATTGGCGACCAGGAAGGTGCCGAGGGCCGCGCCACAGATGACCACCGCTTCCCAGGGCTGCAGCAGCACGTGCAGATGGCCGCCCATGGCCATGAAGCCGCCGAGAACGCAGCCGAGCGTCACCACAAGTCCGATCAGAATGCCCACGGCAGGTCCTTCCGCATGTCACGTCGTGGATCAGGGATAGTCCCCGTGCCTTGTGTGAGGCTTGAATCGAGGGCACCGGACACGATTCAGCTTCGCGCAAGGAAGTGACGTTATTGTTCCGGGATAGCTTCGGCCGGAGGCATGCCCTTGCTCAGTACCTATATCAGCTACCAGTTGATCGCCAAAGACATCCCCAAGTCTATCGCCCGCATCGAGCAGCAGCCGACGGTCGATCGCGACACCCAATACTATCTGGCCAACATCACCAAGGTGAAATCGATCGACGATTTCGTCAACAATGATCGCTTGTTCAAATACGCCATGAAGGCCTACGGGCTGGAGAACATGGACTACGCCAAGGCCTTCATGGTCAAGGCGCTGAAGGAAGGCGTTTCCGATCCCGACAGCTTCGCCAACAAGCTGACCGACAAGCGCTATGCCCAGTTCGTCAAAGCTTTCAATTTCGCGGCGGACGGCGCCAATGCGACCGTCTACAACCCGGCGCAGCAGCTGGTGACGAAAAACTACGCCATCCAGGCCCAGATCGCCGGCCTTGACCCGAATTCGGACTATGTGAAGGGCGAGACGACCTACTATCTCGCCAACATCACCAAGGTGAAATCTGTCGACGATCTGATGTCGAACAACCGGCTCTATACTTATGCACTGGCGGCCTACGGCCTGGATTCAGCAACCGAGGACAAGGACCTGATCAAGTCGGTCCTGCAAGGCGGCGCGCGTGATCCCGACAGCGTCGCCAACCAGCAGACCAACAAGGCCTATGCCGGGCTGGCCTCTGCCTTCAACTTCGAGCAATACGGCGCAAACACCACCACCTATGTTCAGGCGCAGCAGCCGACCGTCGACATTTACATGCGCCAGACGCTGGAGGAGGATGCCGGCAAGACCAACGAGGGCGTGCGGCTGGCGCTTTATTTCCAGCGCAAGGCGCCCGACATCACCAGCTGGTACGACGTGCTGGCAGACACCGCTTTGGCCAGCGTGGTGCGCACCGCGCTCGGCCTGCCTGATTCCTTCGCCACCGCCGACATCGACAAGCAGGCGCAGCTCTTCGGGCAGAAGCTCGACATCAAGGACTTCACCGACCCCGAGAAGCTCAGCAAGTTCCTGACCCGCTTCACCAGCATGTACGAGGTCGCCCACCCGACCTCGACGGCGGTGACGTCGGTCAGCGTGCTCTTCGCGCAGCCCACCAGTGTCGGCATCTCCACGGATCTGATGCTGGCCATGCAGCAATTGAAGTTCTGAGATCATGCAGGACAGTCTTTACGTCGCCCTTTCCTCTCAGATCGCGCTCGAGCGCCGTCTAGACACCATCGCCGACAACGTCGCCAATGCCTCGACCATCGGCTTTCGCGCCACCGGCGTGAAGTTCGAGGACGTGGTCTCGGGCACCGGGCCGAAGTCGGTCTCCTTCGCCTCCTCCGGCAATACCTATCTTTCCGGCGCGCATGGCGCGCTGACCGAAACCGGCAACCCCTTCGACTTCGCCATCCAGGGCG
>NZ_RZSB01000826.1:0-2486 GCF_004023285.1 Mesorhizobium sp. M2A.F.Ca.ET.067.02.1.1 | reverse complement strand
ATGAAGCCGTGGCCCGGTCAGCGCTGGGCGATGCGTCAAGGCCCGGAAGACTTCGGCCCGCGTCGCATGGGTCCGCCTCCCGAATTTCTCGCCGCCCGGCTCGCAGCGCTCGAGACGCGGATCGGCATCCGCTCCGAGCAGCTCGATGCATGGCGCGACTATACCACCGCGCTGCAGGCGGTGCTGGCGCCACCGCCGCGGCCCGATTTCGCCCCGCCCGGCCGCGGGCCGGACGAGGCCGCCGGTGGCAAGCCGGATCAGGCAAAGCGCGATCCCTTCGCCTCCCAGGAGAATCTGGCCGACAAGGTGACCAAGCGCGCCGCATCCGCTGCCAAGCTCAAGGACGCCATCACTGTGCTGCGGGCCAAGCTGACGCCCGAACAGCTCGAAATCCTCGCTTCGGCGGACCGGCCGCATGGCCACCCCCCGTTCCATGGGGCAATCCGCCGGATGCAGCCGGCCCCGGAGGTCTGCCTGATCACGGACAGCTCCCTCCACCCCTACCCCGGAGTGGCGAGCAACTCTGACCGGTTGCGCCGGCCGGCCCTCTGACCCACCCGTTCAAGGGCCGGCCGGTTCTCTTCTTGCAACTTGAGATGCCCCGCACCGCCGCTGGATGCGCGAGGCGAGGAGAGCACCATGTGGGAAGCGCTGATGATGCTGCGCCTGATCGTGTCTGTTGCCCCGGGCCTGCGGGTCGGCCGGCAGGCTTCGCAGCCAGCCGCGGCGCCCACGTCGGTCGAGCATGCGATCCGGTTGAACTTCGCAGGCTATCGGCTGTCGCTTCCGATCGCCTCGTCCAATGTCAAAAACGATGACCGCAAAATTGCGTAAAAGACATCTTCTTCTCCTGGCATTGCTGGTCGCGCTGGCCGCCGTCGCAGCGCTCAAGGCTTATGGCCGCGCCACGCCCGAGCCGGCGACGCAGACGCCTGCGCCGGCAGCGACGCTCACCGTTTCGGTGGAGAAGGTGGTCGCCCAGACGGTGACATCGTCGGTCAGCGCGACCGGCACGGTGGCTGCATGGCAGGAAGCGACGATCGGCGCCGAAGAGAGCGGCCTGCGCCTGACCGAAGTCCTGGTGGCCGAGGGCGATCATGTGAAGGCCGGCGATGTCGTCGCAAGGTTGGATGACTCGCTCCTCAAGGCCCAGCTCGCCGAGCAGAAGGCAGCCATCGCTCAGGCGCAGGCGACGCTCGACTCTGCGTTGTCGGCCGCCGCGCGCGCCGACAGGCTGCTCGCCAGCAACGCCGTCAGCGCTGAAACCGCCGAGGACAAGGCGACCGCCGTCAAGACCGGCAAGGCCAGTGTCGACCAGGCAGAGGCCGCCGCCCAGCGGCTGCAGGCCCAGCTCGACAGGACGACCATCCGCGCCCCGTTCGACGGCATCGTCTCCAGCAAGCCGGCCGTGGCAGGCTCCATCGTCCAGGCCGGCACCGAGCTGATGAAGATCGTCCGTGACGGCAGGCTGGAGGTCGGTGTGCTTGTCCCTGAAAAGGACCTGGCGGCAATCTCGGCCGGTCAGCCGGCGAACATCGTCGACGCATCCGGCCGCGCCTTTTCCGGCAACATTTCCTCGATTGCCGAAACCGTCAATTCGACCACGCGCCTTGCCACCGTCTATGTCACCGTCGGCGAAGGCTCGGGCCTCAAGCCCGGCATGTTCGCCCGCGTCACGATCGAGACGGCGTCGTCCCGGCAACTGACCATCGCCGAAACGGCTTTGGTCTGGCATGACGGCAAACCGGCTGTGTTCGTCGTCGACGATCAAGGCAAGGTCGGCGCGCATCCCGTTGCAACCGGCACGCGCCAGAACGGCCGGGTAGCCATCGAAAGCGGCTTGTCGGAAAGCGACCGCGTCGTCGTCGCCGGCGCCGGCTTCCTGAACGACGGCAACCTCGTGCGCGTCTCCGCCGACGAGACGAAGGCTGCCGACGCCGCAAGCACGGCGGAGCCCGCACAATGAACGCCATCTCCTCGTGGTCGATCCGCAATCCGGTTCCGACCATCGTGCTGTTCCTGTCGCTCGGCATTGCCGGCGTCTACGGCTTCATGCAGCTGCGCACCAACAATATGCCCGACATCGACCTGCCGACCGTCACCGTCACGGTGGCGCAGCCGGGCGCGGCTCCGAGCGAAATGGAAGTCCAGGTCGCGCGCGTTATCGAGAACACGGTCGCGACCCTCGAAGGCGTCGACGACGTCTCGACCTCGATCAGCGAGGGCTCGTCCGTCACCACCATCGAATTCACCCTCGGCACCGATCCCGAGACCGCCACCAACGATGTCCGCAACGCCGTCTCCGGCGTGCAATCCAGCCTGCCGGCCGCGGCCCAGACGCCGGTCGTGGCGAAGGTCAACGCCACGGGCAATTCGGTGCTGACCTTCGTCGTCGAGGCGCCGACCATGTCGCCCGACGCGCTGAGCTGGTACATCGACAATGACGTCGCCAAGGTCCTGCTCGGTGTCGACGGAGTCTCCAAGAT
>NZ_RZSB01000825.1:0-2489 GCF_004023285.1 Mesorhizobium sp. M2A.F.Ca.ET.067.02.1.1 | reverse complement strand
GCCATGGCCGAACAGGTGACCGCGGTGCTCGACCGTAACGCCGAAGCCGCTGCCAGGATGAGCGGCTGCCGCTACGAGCGTCATTGGGTCTCGAAGTCGCGGCCGGGGCTCGCCAACCACGCCATGGCCGATATCACCTATCAGGCGCTCTCCACTGTCGGCGCGCCGCAATGGAACGAAGAGGCGAGGGCGATCGGGCGCGAGGTCCAGGTCAATGCCGGCGGCGAGGCGACCGAAAACCCGTTCATCGACGAGCTGGAGCGGCTTATCGCGCCGCAGGAGGCCGAGGCGATCCTGCGCCGCGACCTGCCGCCCTCGCAGGTGAACTCCACCTCCGACGACTACACCGACATGAGCTGGCACGCGCCGACATCGCGTTTCTACATCGCCCGCCCGGCGCTGCGCGCGGCCAAGGGCCATGTCTATCCATCCTGGGCGATGAACGCGCTGGGCGGCATCTCCGCCACCATCGATCCGATGGTCACCTGCGCCGCCAAGACGGTCGCGCTGACGGCACTGCGCCTGCTGGAGGACAAGGCCGCGCGCGATGCCGCGATGGACGAGTTCGTCAGGCGGACCGGCGGCGGCATCGGCGGCTCGAACTGGATCGCGCCGCTCTGCGACTATGAACCGCCGATCAACTTCCGCTGGCCGGAATATGTCACCACGCCGCGTGGGCGCGACTGGTGGATCCCGGCCGCTTCCACCGCATGACCCATCAACAAAACAGTCCAGAGGAGAACCCCATGACCGTCCATGACCGCATCGTCGCCGAGCCCTTCTCGCTGCAGCGCCGCAACCCCAATGGCGGCACCAAGCCGCTGACCGCCTGGGGCTTCGCCAACGAGACCGATGTGCTGACTGACGTGCTGCTCGGCTCGCCGAACTTCCTGCGCCACCTGTCGACCAGCTCGCTATCCAGGAAACATCTGCGCGAGGCGCCTTGCAACGTCCAGATCGCGCAGGCGCAGCACAAGGACCTCGTCGCAGCCTATGAGCATTTCGGCGTCAACATCCACTGGCATGAGCCGACGCCGGAACTGCCGATGCAGGTCTATTCGCGCGACTCCAGCGTCATGACGCCCTACGGCGCCTTCATCACCGCCATGGCCAACTGGTGGCGGCGCGGCGAGAACTACGCCGCCATCCGCACCTATGAGAAGCTCGGCATCCCGATCTACGACATGGTGACGGCCGGCACCTTCGAGGGCGGCGACTTCAACGTCATCGAGGACGGCGTTGTGCTGATCGGCTGCGGCGGCGCCCGCACCCAGGAAGAAGGCGCCCGCCAGGTGAAGGAATGGTTCGACAAGGAAGGCTGGGAGACGCGTCTCGCCTTCATCGACGAGTACTATGTCCATATCGACCTGATGGTGGTGCCGATCGCGGAAAAGCTTACCGCCGTCTGCCTCGCCTGCACCGAGCCCGGCATTGTCGACTGGCTCAAGGGCAAGGGCCACGAGATCATCGACGTGCCCTTCCAGGACACGATGGCGCTCGGCTGCAACTTCATGTCGCTCGGCAAGGACAGGGTGATCGCGCCGACCTCCAGCAAGACCTTGATCGGCCAGTTGAAGGCGCGCGGCTTCGAGGTCGCAGCCGTCGACATGAGCGAGATCTCCAAGACCGGCGGCGGCATCCACTGCATGGCGCAGGCGCTGAAGCGCGTGCCGGCGTAAGGGGCTTTCAAGGGCCGAAACCACCGAAGGGGATGCTTACCCCCTGGCTGTCGGGCCAGGGGGATTTCTCCTTTGTTGGCCCGGCCTGTCAGGAGACTTCGCCATATCCGTTCCGATCATCCTGGCCCTGCGCTAGGCTCCCTCCAGCCGAAACAGGATTGCCGCAAAGATGATCGTCCAGGCTTGCATCAACGGCGCCCGTCCCGCCGACTTCCATCCCGCATTGCCGCTCGATCCAGAAGCTATGGCGCGCGACGCTGCGGCCTCAGTCGGAGCGGCGCGGCAGAGCTGCATGTCCATGCGCGTGGCGCCGACGGCCAAGAGAGCCTTGTGCCGGAGGCGATGGATAGGACGGTCGCAGCGCTCCGCAGAGCCTGTCCGGGCACGCTGATCGGCGTCTCCACCGGCGCCTGGATCGAGAAGGACGATCTGCGCACGCTGGTCGCCATCTCCGGCTGGCGCGAGCTGCCCGACTACGCATCGGTCAATCTCAGCGAGGCGGCGGCGCCCGAGGTGATGGAGGCCCTGCGCGGCCGCGGCGTCGGCATCGAGGCGGGGCTGGCCTCGATCGGCGACGCGCTCAGGCTTGCCAGTCTCGACCATGGCGGGCGGGTGCTGCGCGTGCTGATCGAGATTTCCGAACAGGCGCTGGACGAAGCCTTCGCCGTCGCCCACGGCATCCAAAAGGTGCTGCAGCGCGAGGGTATCCGCCGCTCGATCCTGCTGCATGGCGAGAACGCGACCGTGTGGCCTTTTGTTCAGCGGGCGGCGCTGCGGAAATTCTCGACGCGGGTTGGGCTGGAGGACGGG
>NZ_RZSB01000824.1:0-2491 GCF_004023285.1 Mesorhizobium sp. M2A.F.Ca.ET.067.02.1.1 | reverse complement strand
CCTCGAAGGCCTGTCGCTCAGGCGCCCGACTGCCGCGCATTGCGCGGAAGTGGGCAAGGCGCTCGCCAGCCTCCATATTGCCGGCCAGGATTTCCAGATGAGAAGGCCGAACGCGCTGGCGATCGATGGCTGGCGCAAGCTCTGGGCGGCCTCGCGCGAGCGCGCCGACGAGGTCGAGCCGGGCCTCGCCGCCGAAGTCGATGCCGACTTCGCCGATTTCGAACGCAACTGGCCGAGCGGCCTGCCGCAAGGCATCATCCACGCCGACCTGTTCCCGGACAATGTCTTCTTCCTCGGCGAGAAGCTGTCCGGGCTGATCGACTTCTATTTCGCCTGCGACGATCTCTACGCCTACGATGTCGCCACTTGCCTCAACGCCTGGTGCTTCGAGAAGGATTTTTCCTTCAACCTGACCAAGGGGACGGCGCTGCTCGCCGGCTACCAGTCGGTGCGGCCGCTTGGAAACGACGAGAAGGCGGCTATGCCGATCTTGGCGCGCGGCTCGGCGCTGCGCTTCATGCTGACCCGCCTCTATGACTGGCTGACCATCCCGGATGGCGGACTGGTGATGAAGCGCGACCCGACCGAATATATCCGCCGCATGCGCTTCCACCGCGCGATCAGGTCGCCATCCGAATACGGGCTGACATGAACAAAAAGATCGAGATCTTCACCGACGGCGCCTGCTCGGGCAATCCCGGGCCGGGCGGCTGGGGCGCCGTACTGCGCTACAACGGCGTCACCAAGGAACTGTCCGGTGGCGAGGCCGAGACCACCAACAACCGCATGGAGCTGCTGGCCGCCATCACCGCGCTCAATGCGCTGAAGGAACCTTGCACGGTCGACCTCTACACCGACAGCAAATACGTCATGGACGGCATCTCCAAGTGGATCCATGGCTGGAAGAAGAACGGCTGGAAGACCGGCGAGAGGAAGCCGGTCAAGAATGGCGAGCTCTGGCAGGCGCTCGACGAAGCCAACCGGCGCCACAAGGTCACCTGGAACTGGGTGAAGGGCCATGCCGGCCACCCGGAGAACGAACGCGCCGACGAACTGGCCCGGCAAGGCATGGCGCCGTTCAAGCCGAAGCTGGCAGGGCCTGCGCCGGTTGCGGCAGCGCCACAGAAAGCCGCTCCAACCGGCAAACGCGCACCCCGGCGCTCTACGCAGAGCTACTGACGCGAGACTTCTACAGCTAACGGATCAGAAGCGCCGTCGAGAACATGCCGAGCGCGAACACCGTGTGCGCCACGAGGTTCAGCGCGCGCACCTTCGTCGGATTGGGAAGTTTTGATGCCGCCCAACCGGCGCCCATGCCCGGCGCCAGCAGGAACCATCCGGCGCCGACCGTGACGATGCCGAGGATGAAGGCGGGCAGGAAGGTCGGCGCGGCCAGCCAGCCCGCGCCGGCGAGCACGACCAGGATCACGCCGTAGAGGATGCCGACGAGGTAGTGGAAGACCCAGCCTAGCGCCTTTTCATGCGCATAGGGCGCGGCCTTGCCGATATCGTCGTGAAAGACCTTTTCGGGCAGATGCCGGACCCAGCGTCCGACCATGCCCCAATTGGGCAAGGGCTGGCCGACCGCCTTGTTGAGGATGATCGCCCAGATATCCATGAACACCGTGGCGCCGATGCCGATCGCGACCGCGCGCCAGGCGATGTCGAGCATTAGAGCTGCCCGAGGATATGAGCCGCGCCGCTCTCGTCGACGCCCGGCTTGGTTTCGACATTGAGCGCGGTGACCTTGCCGTCGTCGACGATCATCGAGAAGCGCTTCGAGCGCAGGCCCATGCCGGCCGCGGAAAGATCGTTGTCGAGGCCGACCGACTTGGCGAAATCGCCGCTGCCGTCGGCGAGGTAGAGGATCTTGCCTTCCCCGCCGGTGAAGTGCGCCCAGGCGCCCATGACGTGGACGTCGTTGACCGAAACCACGGCGATCGTGTCGACGCCGCGCGCCAGGATGGCGTCATGGTTCTCGAGATAGCCGGGCAGGTGGTTGTTGCTGCAGGTCGGCGTGAAGGCGCCGGGGACGCCGAACAGCACCACCTTCTTGCCGGCGAAGATCTCGTCGCCGGTGATCGGCTTGGCGCCGTCGGCGGTCATCACCTTGAAGTTCGATGCGGGCAGTTTTTCGCCAACCGAAATGGTCATGGGTTCCTCGCTTGCGAGATGGGGAAGATTGATGCTTTCGATATCGGACCGGACAGTTTCCCGCAACCGTTGCGCTAATGCTGGATCAAGGGAAAGGCAGCAACCCGTCGACCGAACCCTCGGCGCTGGTCAGCGTGTAATACAGCCCGCCATCGCTCGGCGTCGCCGACGGCCGGTCGAGGATCGGCACGGTGAAGACGAGCTTGCCGTCCTTCTGGCTGCGCACCGGCGCGCCGAACATGTAGTCGCGCTCGCCGGCGATGAAGAAGTCGACCGATTCCGGATCCCCGGGCGACTGCGCCTGGACGACAAGGGTTTCGTGGTCGCCGGGCAGCAC
>NZ_RZSB01000823.1:0-2493 GCF_004023285.1 Mesorhizobium sp. M2A.F.Ca.ET.067.02.1.1 | reverse complement strand
TCCCAACATCGCCTGCGGACGCTGCGCCCACTGACATGCCGGCCGCGTCAATCTCTGCAGCAATCTCAGCGCCATCGGCATCCATCGCGACGGCGGCTTCGCCGACTATGTGCTGATGCCGCACAGGCAGGCGTTCCGGCTACCCCCGAACCTAAGACCGACGCATGGCGCCTTCTGCGAGCCGCTGGCCTGCTGCCTGCACGGCGTCGACCTGGCAGCGATCCGGCCGGGCGCGTCGGTCGTGGTGCTCGGCGGCGGCGTCATCGGCCTGCTCGTCGTGCAACTGGCGAAGCTCGCCGGTGCTGCGACCATCATCCTGTCGACCAGGCAGGCCTCGCGCCGCGCGCTTGCCGAGGAGCTCGGCGCGACGGCAACGGTAGATCCAAGCGCCGGCGATCCGGTCGCAGCCATCGCCGGCCCGAATGGCCTGGCGCCCGGCGGCGTCGACGTGGTGCTGGAGTGCGCCGGCGTGCGCGACACGGTCGAACAGTCGATGCGGATTGCCAAGGCCGGCGGCACGGTCGTGATCGTCGGCGTGGTGCCGCAAGGCATGAAGGTGGAAATCGAGCCGTTCGATCTTTTGTTTCGCGAATTGAAGGTGCTCGGCTCCTTCCTCAACCCGTTCACGCATGGCCGGGCGGCGCAGTTGATTGCCTCCGGGGCGATCGAGATCGATAGGCTGATCTCAAGGCAGGTCAGCTTGGAAGAGGCTCCAGACGTCATCGCCAATCCGCCGGCGCCGGGCGAGGTCAAGGTGCTGGTGGTGCCGGGACGAGGCTGAGACGCAGTCTTGCAATGTCTGCGATTGGCGAAACCCTCAACGACAGCATCCTCTCCCCGTCACTATACGGGGAGAGGATGCCGGCAGCCAGGTGAGGGCGGCGCCAACGCTGGACGGGTAGGCAAAGCCGAGGCTTCGACTCTCCTACCAAACCTGGGTGAATTGCCATTCGCCGAAGCCGGCGCTGCCCCTCATCCCCCCTGCCGGGACCTTCTCCCCGTCTAGAGACGGGGAGAAGGCGCCAATCGCCTCCTACAGCTTGCCGTTGCGCTGCTGCACCATCATGAAGGTGTCGTAATTGTATTCGGCGACCTGGGCCCAGAGATAGTGCTCCTTGCGGAAGCCCTTGATCGATTCCCAGATCTTCTTGAACGGCGCGTTTGAGGCTTCCATCTCGGCATAGACCTCGTTGGCCTTTTCGAAGCAGGCCGCCAGGATTTCCTGGCTGAAAGGCGCCAGCTTGGCGCCGCCGGCCACCAGCCGCTTCACCGCCGCCGGATTGAGGAAGTCGTATTTCTGCAGCATGTTGGCGTCCGCCGCCTGGGCGGCGGTGTGCACCAGCGACTTGTAGGCCGGCGACAGCTCTTCGTATTTGGCCTTGTTGAAGAGCAGGTGCACGGTCGGGCCGCCTTCCCACCAGCCGGGATAGTAGTAATAGGGCGCTACCTTGTAGAAGCCGAGCTTCTCGTCGTCATAGGGGCCGACCCATTCGGCGGCATCGATCGTGCCCTTTTCCAGCGCCGGGTAGATGTCGCCGCCGGCGATCTGCTGCGGCACGACTCCGAGCTTCTGCACGACCTTGCCGGCAAAACCGCCGATGCGCATCTTCAGGCCGGACAGGTCGGCGACCGTGTTGATCTGCTTGCGGAACCAGCCGCCCATCTGCACGCCGGTGTTGCCGCCCGGCAGGCCGAAAAGGCCCTGCGTGGCCAGGAACTCGTTGAACAGGTCGATGCCGCCGCCATGGTAGTGCCAGGCATTCATGCCGCGCGCATTGAGCGAGAACGGCACGGCCGCGCCCAGCGCCCAGGTGGGATCCTTGCCCCAGTAATAGTATGCCACCGTATGACAGGCTTCGACCGTGCCGGCTGCGGTGGCGTCCGCCGCCTGCAGACCGGGCACCAGTTCGCCGGAGGCGAAGACCTGGACCTGGAAATTGCCATCGGTCGCTTCCGACAGCATTTTCGAGAAGACCTCGGCGCCGCCATAGATCGTGTCGAGCGACTTGGGGAAGGACGACGCAAGCCGCCAGGTCACTTTCGGGTTGGACTGGGCGATGGCCGGCGCGGCGAGCGTCGCGGCCGCTGCCGCGGCGCCCACGCCGGACGCACCGGCCTTGCGGATGAATGAACGACGATCCATTAAGTTTCCTCCCTTGCGGATCAGCTGACCGATGCCGGGACATTCTCGGTGCCCGGACCGGTTGTCGAGAACCATACACGGGCAAGAAGTCGAGTCCAGCGCCGCGACCAAGCTAGCGGCCATTCGGCCGCCATCTGCAACTATAGTCTAACGCTCACTTCCCTGGCCCATGCGAGGCGGCCAAACTTGCCATGGAAAAGCCGCGTCGGATCGCTTATTTTATAGGCAGAACAATTCCTTGGCCTGATGGAAACCAAACTCAAAATGCAGCAACCGCTCGTCGCCGTCTCAACCGACGTCCGCCAGTTCGACAACTACACTTGGCACGCCGCGCCCCAGCAGTATCTGGA
>NZ_RZSB01000822.1:0-2497 GCF_004023285.1 Mesorhizobium sp. M2A.F.Ca.ET.067.02.1.1 | reverse complement strand
CCTTCAAGCTCGGTCCGGTCACATACCGCTCCATCCGGCGCGACTCCCCATCCAGCCTTCGCAGCGCCTCCAGCTCCTCGCCGCGCCCGAGCTTGGCCTTTCCCACCGCTGATTTCAGCACGGAGATCGTCTCGTCATAGACTTTCAGCGGCACGGGGAAGGGGTGGCGGTCCTTGCCGCCGTGGGCGAGCGAGAAGCGTGCCGGGTCGGAGAAGCGGTAGGGCGCGCCGTGCACCACTTCCGAGACCATGGCCAAAGCCCGCACCGTGCGCGGGCCGACGCCGGGGACGAGCAGCAGCTCGGGGAAATCCTTGGGGCCGCTTCGATGGCCGAGGCGATGTTGCCGTGCAGGCGGCGCATGACGATGTCGCTCTCGCGCACGTCGTGATGCGCGGGCATGATGAGGTTAGGCAGCATCGGCTGCGCGGCCGGTTCAGGCTCGGGCCGCGGCTCCAGCACGGCAAGCTCGTTCAGGATCTTTTCCGGGCTCATGGTCTTGAGCAACTCGACCTGGCTGCCGCGGGCTTTTTCGGCGCGCCGGTCGGTCAGGTTGACGATCTCGCCCTGGCGCTCGCCTTCGATTGCGGCATGCGGCTGGTCGACGAAGCTGGTCAAGCCTTCCGACAGCCAGTGATAGCGGCGCGCCTGGCGGGCATCGCCGTTCATGCCCTGCTGCACCACCACCCAGCGCCCGTCATCGGCGACGATGAAGCCGTGCAGATAGAGGTCGTAGCCGTCCTGCACGGCGGCGCTGTCCACCTTGGCGACCAGCCGGCTGGCGGTGGCAAGCGCATCGCCGTCCAGGCCGACATGCTCGCCGATGGCCAGCAATTCGCCCGGCGTCTTGCGCGAATGCGCGCCGCGCCCGCCGCAGACATGGATGCCGAGCTCGCCGGCCATCGGGTTCAGCCCGCGCTTCAGCGCGCCGATGACGGAAGTGGTGATGCCGGAGGAATGCCAGTCCATGCCCATCACGGCGCCGAAGGACTGGAACCAGAAGGGATGCGCCAGCCGCCGCAAAAGCTCGTCGCGGCCGTAATGGTGGATGATCGCCTCGCACAGCACCGCGCCGAGCTTGGTCATGCGCTCGCCCAGCCATTTCGGGACCCGCCCGCCATGCAGCGGCAGGTCGGCGCTGCCGCTTCGCTGCGTCACGTGATTCTCCTGGATGCCGGTGATTTAGATGGCATTTTGGCGGGGATTTGCAAGGCGCTGCGCGAAGCTGGCGAAAGAGGCCCAAACCATCTTCGTCATCCTTGGGCTTGACCCAAGGATCCATGCCGTGACGTGGGCCGAGGAATGCCACGGATCAGAATTCTGCGCCGTGGCAGCACTGCACGGATCCTAGGGTCTGCGCGCGTCGCTTCGCTCCTTGCTCCGCCCTAGGATGACGACCGCGAAGCGCGGCCACGCTTGCGTCTGGTCAATGCCGCTTCTGCCGTGCGCCAGTCGCCCACCGCCTAGTACTTGTAATAGTACCCGTGGTGATGCCTGTGGTGGTGCCTGTGATGGTGCCTGTAGTGGTGCCGGTAGTAATACCTGTGGTGCCGGTAGTAGCTGGGATAATAGTCGTCGTAGTAGCGCGGGCCGTAGTAGCGGCCGCCATAGTCGTAGAACGGACCGCCATACATCGGACCGCCGTAGAACGGAGAGCCGCCGAACGGACCGAAACCGAGACCGAGGAAGCCGTGCGCATCCGCCGGCGCTACCGTGGACGCCGCCGACGCGACTGCGATCACCGAAGCAAGTAGAAGTTTTTTCATGGCAACCTCCTCCTGAAGGCTGATTATCGGGTAACGCGCGGCGGGAGGCCTATGTTCCCGATCGCTAATATTTCCCGGAGTATCGAGGAGGAGAAAGCCGCCGCCAGCGGCCTGGAGCGTTGCCACGGCGCGGCGACCAGAGGTTCTACCCGGTATTGCCCAGGGTCGACGCCATTGCTGTCGCGTCCGGCCCATCTCCCCACACGGGAGTTGGGCCGGTGCTGCGGGTCAGCGCTCGCAGATACGGATCTTTTCAATGACGCGGTGATGATGTCGCCAGTGCTTCACGATCCTGACCCGGCAATTGTCGTCATACCGGTTGTGATACCGAACCACGTAACGACGATGGTATGGGGTGTAGTAGTCGTCGTCATAGACGTGCCGGTAATACCGGTGATGGCGATAATATGGGCTGTAGTCATCGTTGTAGTAGTCGTCATCATAGCCCGGACCGATGCCGATACCGAGTTGCACGCCGCCGGCGCTGGCCGGCGCGATCGCAAACGCCGAGGCGATGGCGATCATCGAAGCAAGCAGAAGCTTTTTCATCGCTGCCTCCTTGAGTTTCAAGGCCCCTTCGGCAAGACAACGATTTCGCGCGGTCCATGTTCCCGGCGAGTTGCCAGGGTTGGCAGCCCGGACAGGGCATGGGCAGGACCAAGGCGGCGAATCCAGCGCCTTACTTCGTCCCCGCAACTTCATGAACCCGGATATTTATTAGAGCAGCTGCAACC
>NZ_RZSB01000821.1:0-2497 GCF_004023285.1 Mesorhizobium sp. M2A.F.Ca.ET.067.02.1.1 | reverse complement strand
GTCGGCAGGACCGTGCAGGTAGCGGGGCTTTGCCGGGCCGCGAAGAATCGCGGCCTGAAGGTCCGGCCGTTCAAGCCGCAGAACATGTCGAACAATGCCGCCGTGGCCGACATTCCCGGCGAGGTCGGCGAAGGTGAGATCGGCCGCGGGCAATGGTTGCAGGCGCTGGCCTGCGGGGTGAGGCCGACCGTGCACATGAACCCGGTGCTGCTCAAGCCGCAGAGCGACATCGGCTCGCAAGTGGTGGTGCAGGGCAAGGTCCATGGCGAGGCGCGGGCGCGTGACTACCAGGCGATGAAAGCCAAGCTGATGGACGCGGTGCTCGATTCCTGGGCCAAGGTCGGCGAGGGCGCCGACCTGGTCATTGTCGAGGGCGCGGGCTCGCCAGCCGAGATCAATCTCCGCAGCCGCGACATCGCCAATATGGGTTTTGCGACGCGCGCCAATGTGCCGGTGATCCTGGTCGGCGACATCGATCGTGGCGGCGTCATCGCCTCGGTCGCCGGCACGCATCTCATCCTGCCGGAGGAAGACCGGCGCATGATCGCCGGCTACCTGATCAACAAGTTCCGCGGCGATGTCTCGCTGTTCGACGACGGCATCAAGGGGATCGAAAAGTTCACGGGCTGGCCCTGCTTCGGCGTCGTGCCCTGGCTGAAGGCGGCCGGCCGATTGCCCTCCGAGGATTCCGTGGTGCTCGAGCGCCTCGCGTCCGGCGGGAAGCGGGCGCTGAAGGTGGCCGTGCCGATGCTGGCGCGCATCGCCAATTTCGACGATCTCGATCCGCTGAAGGCCGAGCCGCAGGTCGAGGTGGTGTTCGTGCCGCCGGGCAAGAGGCTTCCGGAGGATGCCGGGCTGGTCGTCATCCCCGGCTCCAAATCGACCATCGGCGATCTCATCAAATTCCGCGAGAATGGCTGGGACCGCGACCTTCTTGCCCACCGCAAGCGCGGCGGCCATGTCGTCGGTATCTGCGGCGGCTATCAGATGCTCGGCCGCATGGTGCGCGATCCCGACGGCATCGAAGGCAGTGTGACCGAGGCCGAGGGCCTCGGCCTGCTCGACATCGAAACGGTGATGGAGCCGGAAAAGACCGTGCGCAATTCAAGCGCCCAGTCGGTGCAGTTCGGCCTGCCACTCGAGGGCTATGAAATCCATCTCGGCCGCACCACCGGCCCGGACACGGCGCGGCCGTCGACGATCCTAAACGGTGTCGAGGACGGCGCGGTCTCCGCCGACGGCAAGGTGATCGGCACCTACTTGCACGGGCTGTTTTCCGCCGACGTCTTTCGCGCCGCCTATCTGGAGAGCCTTGGCGTCAAAGGCGGCGGCATCGACTATCGCGCCGAGGTCGAGAAGGCGCTGGACGAGGTCGCAGTCGAACTGGAACGACATCTCGACTGTGACGCGATCTTTGGCCTGGCGCGATAGGTCCGTTCCACCGCACAGCGGCCGGACCAGCCGCATGTGCCCTGCGCATCGGTGTCGTGGCGGTTAGCCGAGCCATTTATGCGGTCGTCATTCTATGGCGGAGCAAGGAGCGAAGCGACGCGCGCAGACCATAGAATCCATTCCGTGACGTCGAGGCGTTGCAGCCGTGCAGAATTCTGCTCCGCTGCATTCCGCGGCGAAAGTAACGGAATGGATCCTCGGGTCTACGCGTCCGCTTCGGTCCCGCTCCGCCCGTGGATGACGAAGTTGGGATGCTGTCGCTAACCTCAAGCGACGACGCTGGATCCTGGGATGGCGCGCTGGCTCGTCGGACAAGGCGCAAGCTAGGCAGACCGCGTCCTCAAATCAAAAGCGCCCGGCAGGGCCGGGCGCTCCGAGATGCCTGAGATCTGCGAATTTCAAGCGCCGCGCATCAAACAGCCGGCGGCGAGCACGATGTAAGCGATGAGCATGATCCAAACGGACGCAAGCGGAATGAATGCAAGAACGCCAAGAGCGGCAAGAAGGCCGATGACGGCGATGACCAACGAAATAATGAACACGATCTGGGTGGGTGCACTGAGATTCATGTCTGGTCCCTCCAACATGATTCGCAACGCCTGGAGTCTATCAGCAGGCGCTTCATACACCAATGAACTGGCGCAGCGGATTGGCGGGATCGGCTAACAACTTGACCGCTAGGGCCAGGCAGACCACGACGAGCAGCGGCTTGATCAGCCGGGAACCGATGCGGATGGCAAGGCTCGCGCCGACGCGGGCGCCGATGAATTGTGCTGCGCCCATCATCAGGCCGATTTTCCAGTCGATGACGCCGACGGCGGCGAAGACGATGAAGCCGCCGATGTTGGAGGCGAAGTTAAGCAGCTTGGTGTGCGCCGTCGCCTTGAGCACGCCGTAGCCGGCAAGCGTAACGAAGGCGAGCATGTAGAAGGAGCCTGCGCCGGGGCCGAAGACGCCGTCATAGAAGCCGATCAGCGGCGGGATGATCAGCCCGAACAGGAAGGGCGACAGCCGCTCGGCGCGGTCAACGTCGTCCATGTTCGGC
>NZ_RZSB01000820.1:0-2502 GCF_004023285.1 Mesorhizobium sp. M2A.F.Ca.ET.067.02.1.1 | reverse complement strand
CTACTAGCACGGTCTTGCCGACATCGGAGCCGGTGCCCTGCAGCATGATCGCTTTTGCCATCAGCCCCTGCTCCCCGAACCGATGGTCGACTTCTGCGCCAACGGCCCGCCGCGCCAGAGATAGAGCGCCATCAGCGGTTCCTTGCCGGTGCGCATGGCATGGCTGACATTCGATGCGTGGTGGATCATCTCGCCGGCGCCGCGAATATGAAAATCCCCCTCGCCCATTCGCCACTCGGTGCCGCCGGTCAGTGGAATGTAGATTTCTTCCGCGATGTGGTGGTGGTCGGGATAGACGATGTCCGGCCCGAGGATCAGCAGACCGGCCGCGGCCGCATCATTGACGAAATGCCCTCGCGTGCCGAACACTTCCAGCCAGCCGTAATTGTCGACGAAACCCTGCCCGAAATCGGCGGCGCTATAGGTCTGCCCCCAGCGCAATGCATCCCGATGGTCGGCGACGAACCGCGCCAGCGGCCTGGCATCCGGCGGCGCAAGCGCGGCGATGCGGTCGAGATGGCCAAGGCAGGCAAGCGCGCGCGGTTCGAGAGGACGGACAGGCATATTCCAGCCGATGCGCGCGACTTCGTCCGCGAGCAGATCGTGGTCGACGCCGGCTAGATAGGCGTGGAATCGCTCCAGCAACTCATCGAAAATTGTCGGCACGCAAGAGCTCCGTTAGTCATTCCATGCACAGCCGGTTCTCAACGGCCCGGGTTTGCGCGGCGGCATCATTGGTCTAGATTGAACGGCGCGCAAAGCCAAAAACGACAGGCCAGAAGGCCTGAAACGACAGGGAGCACGCCATGGACGCGGCAGTCGATGCGGGCACTGGCCAATTCGAACTCAATGAGGAGCAGCGCGCCATCCAGGAGATGGCCCAGGCCTTCGCGGCGGATCGCGTTGCGCCCAATGCGCTCGACTGGGACAGGGCAAAGCATTTCCCCGCCGACGTGATCCGCGAGACCGGCCCGCTCGGCCTCGGCGGCATCTATGTGCGCGACGATGTCGGCGGCTCGGCGCTTGGGCGGCTGGACGCGGTGCTGATCTTCGAGGCGCTTGCCCACGCCGACCCGGCTTTTTCCTCCTTCATTTCCATTCACAACATGGCGGCCTCGATGATCGACCGCTTCGGCTCGGACGAGCAGCGCCAGCGCTTCCTGCCGAAACTGACCTCGATGGAGTGGCTGGCGAGCTATTGCCTGACCGAGCCCGGCTCCGGCTCGGACGCCGCCGCGCTGAAGACGCGCGCGGTGAAGAGCGGTGACGATTACATACTAAACGGCGCCAAGCAGTTCATCTCCGGCGCCGGCGACAGCGATCTCTATGTAGTGATGGCGCGCACCGGCGGCGATGGCCCGAAGGGCATTTCGACCTTCGTCGTACCCAAGGACGCGCCGGGCCTGTCCTTCGGCGCCAACGAGCACAAGATGGGCTGGCACATGCAGTCGACCCGCCAAGTCATGTTCGAGGACTGCAAGGTGCCGGCGGAAAACCTGCTCGCAGCGGAAGGCGCCGGCTTCGGCATCGCCATGGCCGGGCTCGACGGCGGCCGGTTGAACATCGCCGCCTGCTCGCTCGGCGGCGCTCAATCGGCGCTCGACAAGGCGCTCGCCTATACGGGCGAGCGCAAGGCCTTCGGCTCCAAGATCAACCAGTTCCAGGCGCTGCAGTTCAGGCTGGCCGACATGGAGACGGAGCTGCAGGCCTCCCGCATCTTCCTCTACGCCGCCGCCTCGAAGCTCGACCGCAAGGCGCCGGATGCCGGCAAATGGTCGGCGATGGCCAAGCGCTTCGTCACCGATATCGGCTTCGACGTTGCGAACGAGGCGCTGCAGCTGCATGGCGGCTACGGCTATCTGCACGATTACGGCATCGAGAAGCTGGTGCGGGATCTCCGCGTCCACCAGATCCTCGAAGGCACCAACGAGATCATGCGCGTCATCATCGCGCGGGCGCTGATTGGTCGCTGAGCAGATTTTTGGGAGAGAGACAATGAGCACCATCGCCTTCATCGGCCTAGGCAACATGGGCAATCCGATGGCTGCCAATCTGGTCAAAGCTGGCCATGCGGTGCTGGGCTTCGACCTGGTGCCCGAAAACCTTACGGTCGCGAAAGGGCATGGGGTGACGGTGATGGCAAACGCCGTCGCCGCAGTGAAGGACGCCGATGTCGTCATCACCATGTTGCCCGCGGGCAAGCATGTGCTGTCGGTTTACGAAGACATTGCGCCCAAGGCAAAGAAAGGCGCGCTGTTCATCGATTCCTCGACCATCGATGTCGAATCGGCGCGCAAGGCGCATGCGATTGCCGCCAGGCAGGGCCTGCCCTCGATCGACGCCCCGGTCTCCGGTGGCACCGGCGGCGCCACGGCCGGCACCCTCACCTTCATGGCCGGCGGTTCCGACGAGGCCTTTGCCACCGCCGAGCCGATCCTGAAGCCGATGGCCGGGCGCATCGTTCATTGCGGCGGCGACCGCGCCGGCCAGGCGGCCCAGATC
>NZ_RZSB01000081.1:0-12880 GCF_004023285.1 Mesorhizobium sp. M2A.F.Ca.ET.067.02.1.1 | reverse complement strand
GTCGGCCGAGCCACTGGCGCGAACAGCGGATGAAACGCCGGCCGCCGCTCCCATGCAAGCTGACGCCGCGCCAGTGGTCCAGGCCTCCGCGCCGACGGCCTCGAAGGCGGAAGACCCCATCGACGCCGCGGTGGCCAGCACGCGCCGGCAGCTCGACCAGATCGACCAACTCCTCGGAGCAGCCCCCAAATGACCAGCGTCAACCAGACCTTGCCGGGCTTCGCTTCGACCCAGCCCCGGCAGCACGCCGCCGGCGACAAGGACAAGGATCAGAGTTTCGGCGAGATGGTGCAGGGAACCGAGAGGCCTGATCGGCCGCAGGACAAGCACGCGGCCGTATTGCCGGGCGCTCATCTGGCAAAGCGCTCGGCGGCCGACAACGGCAAGCAGGAGCCTGACCAGGATCCGCAAGGGAAAACCGGCTCGCAGAAAGCGGCGGGAAAGTCCACGAGGACCGCGGCCGCCCGGGCCGACGAGGCGAAGCCGACGACCGACAAGGACGCCACGGCGCAAGCCGGCGATTCCGCACCGCTGCAGGACCGCTTGCCTATGCTGATGGCATTGAGCGACATGAAGCACTTCGCGCAATCGTCGGGCGCGGACGGGAAGGATTCGGCTGCCGATGGAGAAGGCGCCGGCGAGCACGAGGCACTGAAGCTGCAACTGCGCATTGGCAAACGCGCGCCGGTCGGCAGTTCCGCAGAGCCGCAGTCGCGATCCGCCCGTTCGACGGCCGCTGAACCTTCCGGGCCCGACTTCGGGCAGAAGCCGGTGAAGGCGGATATGGCTCTCGACATGCCCGGCCGCGGCGAAACCGGAATCTTGCCGATGCAAGGGAATGAGCCGCAGGCCGACAGCCCTCTGCCGCCGCAGGGCTGGCGACCGGCTTCCGCCTCCAAGGCATCGCAACAATCGCAGCCGGCCGCGCCGCAGACACCGGTCAAGCCGTCTTCATCCGCCACACGCATGGAAGTCGTCAGCCAGCAGAGCTTCCCGGCGCCGGCGCAAAACCCGATCGGCCAGACGGCGTCGGCGCTGGTTGAGGCGCTTGCCTCAGACAACGGCGTTCAGCAGGCTTTCGCAAGCGCCTCGGCAGGCTCCCAGACGACCAATTCTGTTGCCGTTCCGACACACGTGCTCAAGATCGAGCTCCACCCTGCGGAGCTCGGGGCGGTCACCGCCAGCCTGCGGCTATCGGGCGAGCAACTTTCGATTGAGATGAAGCCGGAGACGCACGAGGCATATCGCCGTCTCACCACCGACAGCGATGCAATCGTCAAGTCGATGCGCAGCCTCGGCTTCGCTGTCGACAAGGTCACCATCCTGCAACCTTCGCTAGCAGCGCATGCGGCGAGCCGCACCGACGCCAACAGCGCCATGCCGATGTCGACAGGTCGCGACCAGCCTTCGTTCCAGCCCGGGAACTCGGGTGGCAACGGCGCGGGCGGCGGCCGGCAACCGGGAAGGAACGACAGCAATGGCGCACAGGAATTTGCCCGCCCGGCTTCTCCTCTTCGCGAGGGCGCTGGCGACGATATGTATATCTAGCTTGGCGGCCGGTGGCGCGAGCGCCGCTACAAATCCCTGCGAGCCGGAGATCCTGCGCGCCGCGGATCGCTATGGCGTGCCGGCCGGCATTCTCAATGCGGTCGGCCTGACAGAGACCGGAAAGAAAGGCAGCCTTCAGCCCAATGCTTTGAATATAGAGGGAAAAGCTGTGTTCCCGCGTAGCCTTGATGAAGCTCTCGTCACCTTCGAGAATGCCCGCCGCGAAGGCAAGACATTGATCGACCTCGGCTGCATGCAGATCAACCAGCACTATCACGGCGACCATTTCCGCAGCGTCGTGGACATGCTCGACCCGCATCAGAACGTCGACTATGCCGCACGCTTCCTGGCCGCCCTGCACGCCCGGCAGATGACCTGGTCGCTGGCCGTCGCCCGCTACCATGCCGGTCCCGACAACGACCCGGCTCAGAAGGTCTATGTCTGCCGCGTCATCGCCAACATGGTCGCCACCGGCTTCGGCAAATGGACGCCGAATGCCAGCACATTTTGCAATCAATAGTTGCATGACCCTGAATGCCGGTCGGCCGTCGCCGGCATGTCCGCCAGCGCCAATATTCATCCCGCAACAGCTGGCGCGAATACACTTGCACGATCGCTTTTATTACGGCTCCCAAAAAAACTCCCAAGAAAATAGCTACAAGAAATGATGGTTTTTCAGGATTCGCCGACCCGGCTACCCCTTTCCCCACGGGGCAAATGAATTGATTCGGAGGGCGGGCCGATGATCGTGATCGTTGACGAGCGGGAGCTCGTGACAGAGGGCTACTCTTCACTTTTCGATCGCGAGGGCGTGGCCACGGCCGGTTTCGCGCCAGGCGAATTCGGCGAATGGGTGAGCTCCGCCGCCGACACCGATCTCAGATCCGTCAGGGCCTTTCTCATCGGCGACTGCCGCGAGGGCGCAATATCGGCGCGCCAGATCCGCGACCGGACCGGCGCACCGGTGATCGCGCTCAGCGAACATCACTCGCTCGAACATACGCTGCGCCTGTTCGAAAGCGGCGTCGACGATGTCGTCCGCAAGCCTGTCCATATCCGCGAGATTCTCGCCCGCATCACCGCCATTCGCCGCCGCGGCTCCGAAGAGGCCGCCTACACCGAAGTCGGCTCGATGCGCATCTTCATGGATGGCCGCGATCCGGAGATCGACGGCGAGCCGCTGCCGCTGCCGCGGCGCGAGCGGCGCATCCTGGAATATCTGGCCAGCAACCGCGGCCGGCGAGTGACCAAGACACAGGTCTTCAACGCCATCTACGGCATCTTCGACGAAGAGGTCGAGGAGAACGTGGTGGAGAGCCACATCTCGAAGCTGCGCAAGAAGCTGCGTGAGAAGCTCGGCCACGACCCGATCGATTCCAAGCGGTTCCTCGGCTACCGGCTGGTGTTTTGATGGCCGTCCTAGAGCATGATCCCGAAAAGTGGGAAGCGGTTTTCGGACCAAGATCATGCTCCAACAAAGAGTTTGGGCGTGATGGCGATTCAACGAAACGCCATCACGTCCAAGGCACATCCCGCGCCAGCCTCGCGCAAGACACGAGGCATAGTTTTGTGGCCTCCTACCCAGGCACTGCGGAGATCCATCGATGAGCCTCTACGGAATGATGCGGACCGGCGTTTCCGGTATGAACGCGCAGGCCAACCGCTTGTCCACGGTGGCCGACAACATCGCCAACTCCGACACCACCGGCTACAAGCGCTCTTCGGCCGAGTTCTCGTCCTTGATCATGCCCGGCACCGGCGGCGCCTATAATTCGGGCGGCGTGACGACGACGATCCGCTCGGCCGTCAGCACCCAGGGCGTCATGACCTACACCACTTCGGTGTCGGATCTTGCCGTCAACGGCGACGGCTTCTTCGTCGTGCAGGACGCCGGCGGCACCCCCTATCTGACCCGCGCCGGCTCGTTCGTCCCGGATGCGCAAGGCCGGCTGGTCAATGCCGCTGGCTACCAGCTCATGGCTTACGATTATGCCAACGGCGATCCGGCGGCGACCGCCAACGGTTTCGAGGGCCTGGTGCCGGTGCAGATCTCCGACCAGGAAATGACGGCGACGCCGAGCACGAGCGGAATATTCAGCGGCAACTTGCCGGCAGGCGCGACTCCGGTCGCGGCCGGCAGTCTGCCCTCCACCAACAGCGCGACCGCCCAGTACACGTCGAAAACCTCGCTGGTCGCCTACGACAATCTCGGCAACAAGAAGCTGCTCGACGTCTATTTCACCAACACCGGCGCCGGCACCTGGCAGGTCGCGGTCTTCGACCAGTCGAAGGCGACCCCGGGCACCTCGTTCCCCTATACGGGGGGCATGCTGGGATCGGCCAACCTCACCTTCGACACCACCACCGGCAAGCTCACCGGCGCGACCACGGGCGTTTCCTTCACGGTTCCGGGCGGCCAGACCCTCAACCTCGATCTCTCCAAGCTGACCCAGCTCGGCACCGGCTTCACCGTCGCCGACGCCAAGGTCAACGGCAACGCGCCGAGCTCTATCCAGAAGGTGCAGATCGGCCAGGACGGCGTCATCTACGCGCAGTTCGCGGACGGCTCGACCAAGGCGCTTTACAAGATCCCGCTTGCCGATGTTCAGAGTCCCGACAACCTCACCGCCATGCCCGGCAACGTCTATGTGCAGAGCACCGATTCCGGCGCGGTCCATATCGGCTTTGCCAATGAGGGCAAGCTCGGCTCCATCGTCTCCGGGGCGCTTGAAAATTCCAACGTCGATATCGCCGAGGAACTGACCAACATGATTGCGGCGCAGCGCAGCTACACCGCCAATTCCAAGGTCTTCCAGACCGGCTCGGACCTGATGGACGTCCTCGTCAACCTGAAGAGATAACCGACGGGCGCCGCCCGTGAAAGATCAGCATGTCGCTTTCCTCCGCACTAAGCATTGCCCAGTCGGCGCTTCTGGCCACCTCCAAGCAGACCAGCGTCGTATCGCGCAATGTGGCCGATGCCTCGAACCCGGACTATACCCGCCGCATCGCCGTGGTGACCAGCACGGCGCCCGGCGCCAGAATGGTGGAAATCCAGCGTACCGCCAATGATCTGCTGTTTCGGCAGAACCTCCAGGCTCTGTCGGCATGGAGCGGCCAAAGCGCGCTTTACGACGGCATGGATCAGCTCGATCTGTCGGTCAACGGGGTCGACAACGCGTCATCGCCCTCGACGGCGATCGCCAACCTGCAGAAAGCCCTGCAGCTCTACGCCACAACGCCGTCGAACCAGAACCTTGGCACCAGCGTCGTCGACGCCGCCAAGCAGGTGGTGAATTCGCTGAACAGCGGCACCCAGGCGATCCAGGATTTCCGCACCCAGGCGGACAGCCAGATCGCCACCGCCGTCGACGATCTCAACTCGCTGCTCAGCCAGTTCCAGGACGCCAACAGGGCCGTCATCTCGGGCACACGCTCGGGCACGGACGTGTCCGACGCGCTCGACCAGCGCGACGCGCTTTTGAAGAAGATATCGGAATATGTCCCGGTCTCGACCTTCACGCGCGGCGACAACGACATGGTCGTTACCACCAAGGACGGCACGACGCTGTTCGAGACCGTGCCGCGCTCGGTGACCTTCACGCCGTCGTCCGGCTATTCGGCCGGCACGCCCGGCAACACGATCTATATCGACAACGTGCCGGTTTCCGCGGGCACCGGCGACAACACCACCGCCGATGGCAAGCTGGCGGGCCTGTTGAAGCTGCGCGACGGCGTCGCCTCGACCATGCAGAGCCAGCTCGACGAAATCGCGCGCGGCCTGATCACGGCATTTGCCGAGACCGCGCCGTCGCAGCCCAACGCGACCGGCCTGTTCACATGGCCCGGCGCGCCGGCAATTCCGCCCGCCAGCACCCTGGTCGACGGCCTCGCCGGGTCGATCAGCGTCAACGACGCCTTTGATCCGAGCGCCGGCGGCAATCCCGCGCTGCTGCGCGACGGCGGCGCCAACGGCGCCGCCTATGTCGCCAACACCGGCGGCGGCGCATCCTATGCGGACCTGCTGATCGGTTACGGCAACAAGCTGGATCAGCCGATGGCCTTCGATACGTCCACCGGCATTGCCGTCAGCTCCGGCGTCTCCGACTATGCGGCTAACGCCATCGGCTGGTTCGAAGGCGTGCGCCAGCAGGCTTCGACCAATGCCGACAACAAGCAGGCGCTGGCCGCACGCACGGCCGAGGCGCTGTCCAACGACACCGGGGTCAATATCGATCAGGAGATGTCCCTGCTTCTCGACCTCGAGCACACCTATCAGGCATCGGCGCATATGATGAAGACGGTGGGCGACATGCTGGATTCCCTGTTGGCGGCGGTGGGATAATTCATGAAAGCGACAGGCGTTTCCTCGGCTGCCATATCCAACGCGCTGCGCTACCAGCAGGCGAAGATGCAGGCGGAGCTCATCAAGGCGACCAAGGAATCACAGACCGGCACGGTCGCCGATATCGGCCTGGCGCTCGGCAGCCGCACCACCCAGGCCGTCACCTTCCAGCGCGACCTCGACCGATTGAACGGCATTGTCGATTCCAACGCGCTCGTCTCGGCCCGCCTGAAATCGACCCAGGATTCGCTCGGCCAGATCGCCGCCAGCGCGCAGAGCTTCCTGTCCGCACTGACCAGCGGCGTGTCGGGCGACTCCTCGACCAGCATCCTGCGGACCGCCGGCGCCTCGGCGCTGCAGCAGATGACCGGCATCCTCAACACCAGCGTCAACGGCGAATATCTGTTTGCCGGCACCAACACCGACGTCAAGCCGATCGACGATTTCAACGCCGCCGGCTCGCCGGCCAAGGCGGCGTTCGACGCCGCTTTCACCAGCTATTTCGGCTTTGCCCAGACCGACCCGGCTGCGGCCAACATCACCGCCGCGCAGATGGATAACTTCATCACCACGCAGGTCGAGCCGCAATTCCTGGGCTCCGGCTGGCAGGCCAACTGGTCGAGCGCCACCGACGAGCAGATCACCAGCCGCATTTCGCTCAACGAGACCACCCAGACCTCGATCAGCGCCAACGACCAAGGTATCCGCAAGCTCGCCATGGCGGCCGCCATGGTCAGCAGCCTGATGACGGGCAGCATCAGCGAGGCCGCGCAGAACGCGGTCGTCAGCCGCGCGCAGGCGCTGGTCGGCGAAGCCATCGGCGGCATCACCCAGATACGGGCCGAAACAGGCATTGCCCAGCAACGGGTGTCCGATGCCAGCGACCGCATGAAGACCCAGGTCGACCTCTTCGAGAAGCATATCCTTGATCTCGAAGGTGTCGATCCCACGGAAGCGGCGACCCGCGTGGCCGACCTGACACAGCATATCGAGACATCCTTTGCCTTGACCGCGCGTTTGCAGCAGCTCAGCCTGCTCAACTATCTGACTTGAACACGTAAACCGGAACGCCAGAGCGCCGACGATGTATCAATTCTCCTACGCCGACATCCAGACCGACTCCGTCGCCGACGCCAAGGACCGGGAGCGGCAGCTGCTCACCCGCTCGATCGACATGCTGGCGGCGGCGGCCGCGGTCGGCACCGACTCCATGGAGGCGGTCGAGGCGCTGCATTTCACCAACCGCATCTGGACCACCTTCGTCGAGGATCTCGGCTCCAGCGACAACGCGCTCCCCAAGGAGCTGCGCGCCAACCTGATCTCCATCGGCCTGTGGCTGCTGCGCGAGACCGAGGACATCCGCCAGGGCCGCACCAACAATTTCGAAGGATTGATCGAGGTCTCCCAGATCATCCGAGACGGCATCCAATGACCAACACGCTGAAGATCTCGCTGAAGCCCAACGAGAAGATCTACATCAACGGCGCTGTCATCCGCGTCGACCGCAAGGTCACCATCGAGCTGATGAACGATGTGCAGTTCCTGCTCGAAAGCCATGTCATCCAGGCCGACCAGGCCTCGACGCCGCTCAGGCAGCTCTATTTCATCGTGCAGATCATGCTGATCAACCCGGCGGGCGCCGCGGAGGCGCGCGACATGTTCCGCCGTTCGCTGCCGATGCTGATCGCGAGCTTCGACAACCAGGACATCTGCAACAGGCTGAAGCAGATCGACCGCATGGTCGGCGAGGACGAGATCTACGAGGCGCTGAAGGGGATCCGCGCGCTCTATCCGCTCGAGCGCAAGGCGCTCGAAGACACTGACGAGATTTCCGAAGCGCCCCGCGCACTGGCCGTAGGAGCATAAGATGGCCGTCGACATGACGACAACGATCCCGGTTGGCGCCAACCAGGCCAGCCAGCAGACCTCGAAGACGGCGGTGGACTACCAGTCGTTCCTGAAGCTCCTGATCGCCGAGATGAAGAACCAGGATCCAACCAAGCCGATGGATTCCACGCAATATGTCGCGCAGCTCGCCACCTTCTCCCAGGTCGAGCAGTCGGTGCAGACCAACACCAAGCTCGACCAGATCATGCAGTCATCGGCGCTCTCGCAGGCCGACGCGCTGATCGGCCGCTCGATCACCTCGGCCGACGGCAAGACCACCGGCACGGTGGCTTCGGTGACGCTCTCCAGCAACGGTCTGATCGCCGTGCTGCAGGATGGCACCAAGGTCCCGGTCGGCGCCGGCGTCTCGATCAAGCCGGCCAGCTAAAGACCTAAAGCGCATGGAGCGAATCCGAAGGATCGCGGCGCGCTTTAGTCTGACCGCTGGGGATGTGCCCGCATGAATGAGGCCGATGCCCTCGATATCGTCCAGTACGCGGTGTGGACGGTTCTCACCGCTTCCGCCCCCGTGGTGCTGGTGGCGATGGTGGTCGGCATCGGCATCGCCCTCATCCAGGCGCTGACCCAGATCCAGGAAATCACGCTGACCTTCGTGCCGAAGATCGTCGCCATCATGCTCGTGGTGGCGCTGACCGGCCCATTCATCGGCAGCCAGATATCGGCCTTCACCAACGTTATCTTCGAGCGCATCGAACACGGCTTCTGACGCGATGCCGCAGCGAACCTCCGGCGGTCCGTTTGCAAGCCGCGGGATCGCTTGCGGTGGCCTTCTTTGCGGCTAGATTGTAGCCGTGCCGGTATCGGCCGGCGTCTTTGTCGCAAACGGCGATTCAGGAAGCGATGCATCAAGCAAGAACGGCCGGCGGGCCATGTGCGGAATAGCCGGCGTCTGGCGAAAGCGCGATCCGATCGGGAGCGGCGATCTTTCCGATGTCGCGCGCATGATGCAGGCATTGGCGCATCGCGGTCCCGACGACCACGGCAACTGGAACAACGCCCGCTTGGCGCTCGGGCATCGCCGGCTGACCATCATCGACCCCTCACCCGCCGCGCGCGAGCCGATGCTGACCGCATCCGGCGACGGCGTGCTGTGCTACAATGGCGAGGTCTATAATTTTCGCGCGCTACGCAAGACGCTGGAGGAGGAAGGCCTGACCTTCCGCACGGTGTCCGACACCGAAGTGGTGCTTCAGGCCCTGCATCACTGGGGCCCGCAGAAAGCGGTGCCGCTGTTCGACGGCATGTTCTCCTTCGCCTATTTCGATGCCCGCGACGGGGCCTTGTGGCTTGCCCGTGACAGGCTCGGCATCAAGCCATTGTCGGTCGCCGACACCGGCGAGCGCTTGCTGTTTGCCTCCGAGGACAAGGCGATTCTCGCCTGCCATGACTTTGCGCGCCGGATCGACACGCGCGAGCTGACATTGCGGCTGGCCTGGCAGAGCCGCGATTCCAGCTACAGCGTCTTTGACGGCATAGAACGGCTGCCGCCCGCCGGTCTCTGGAAGATTGCCAGCGTTGGCATCGAGAAGCGCCGCTTTTGGCATGTCCTCGATGTGATCTCGACGGTGCGCATCGCCCAAGACAAGACATCCGACGCCGAGCACATGGCGACGCTCGAGAGGCTGCTGGAGGAGAGTGTCGAGCTGCATTGCATCGCTGACACCAGCGTGGCCACCGCCTGCAGCGGCGGCGTCGATTCCGGCCTGATCACCGCGCTCGCCAAGCGCTTCAGGCCGGAGCTGCACGGCTATGTCATCGACCAGAAGCTCGGCCGTAGCGAGGCGCCGGACGCCGAACGCACCGGCCGCCATATCGGTATCGGCCTGCGCCGGGTTCCTTTCGACAGGGAGCGGTTCCTCGAGTTCTGGCCGCGTGCGGTCTGGCACCTCGAGACCGACGGCTGGCATGCCAGCCACGCGGCGCTGCTGGCGCTTGCCGAGCAGTGCCGCGCCGACGGCGTCAAAGTGCTGCTCACCGGCGAGGGCTCCGACGAGCTTTTCGGCGGCTACAAATGGCAGGCATCGACAATGCGGCTCTGGCGCCACTCCTGGCTGCAGCGCCTGTTCCGCTCGAAGGCAAGACGCGACCGCAAATTCGCCGAACTGCGCCGCGCACCGTTCCGCAACTCGATCGGCCGCGGCTCGCCCTCCGAGCGCAGCATGGCGCTCAGAGCCCTGTCGCCCGAGTTGAATTTCCTGCAGACGAAGCTGTTCGACAGGCTGGACGGCGTCACGCCGCTCGACGACCGCGCCTTCCTGGCAAGCTGCTTCTACGACCTGTACTCGCATCTGCAGGACCTGCTGCACAGGCACGATCGGCTGAGCATGGCGGCGTCCGTCGAGCTCAGGGTGCCGTTCCTCGAGAACCGGCTCATCGACTTCGCCCTTCACCTGCCGCGCCGTCAGAAATACCGCGACGGAACCGGCAAGTGGCTGCTGAAGAAGGTCGCCGAACACCATCTCCCGCGCGAAAACATTCGTGCGGCAAAGATCGGCTTCGACATGGCCGATGCTTTTTCGGCCGGCACGCAAGAGCTGCTGCGCGGCGGTCTGCTCCGCGACGCGATGAAATGGTCGTCCTCCGAATTGGACGACCTGATCGACATGGCAAGAAGCCAGGAAACGTCGCGCCTGCGGCTCGTCGGCATGGAAATGCTGCTCAGGCTCTACATGCGCGGCGACACCACAGGCGACCTGACCGAGGCCCTGCACGCCGAGACGAGAGGCGAAAAATAGCCCGGGGTTGGTCCAGACCGGCGAGATGCTTGGTTTAAAGCTTCGCCGACGCATTTTCGCCTTTGCCATCCTGTTGTTGGGTCTCACTCTTTGGCGAGTCGCCGGCCTCTTCGGGCGCGGCGAGCCTCGATAGCGGACGAAGGCCCAACCATGATCGACGACGAGCCGGAAAGCGAACGCGTCTCCGCGCTGGCGCCGTTCCGGCACGGCATCTTCCGAGCCGTCTGGGCGGCCAGCCTGGTGTCGAATTTCGGCGGCCTGATCCAGGGCGTGGGCGCCGCCTGGATGATGGCCACGATTGCCACCTCGTCCTACCAGGTGGCGCTGGTCCAGGCCTCGACCACCTTGCCGATCATGCTGTTCGCGCTGGTCGCCGGCGCCATTGCCGACAGCTTCAACCGCCGCAAGGTGATGCTGGTGGCGCAGACCTTCATGCTGGTCGTCTCGGCGCTGCTCACCTTGTTCACCTGGCAAGGCTGGATGACGCCGTGGACGCTGCTGGCCTTCACCTTCCTGATCGACAGCGGCACGGCGCTGAACAGCCCGTCATGGCAGGCCTCGGTCGGCGACATGGTGCCGCGCGCCAAGGTGCCGGCGGCGGTCGCACTCAATTCGCTGGGCTTCAACATCACCCGCAGCGTCGGCCCGGCCATCGGTGGCGTCATCGTCGCCGCCGCGGGTGCCGCGGCCGCCTTCGCCGCCAACGCCATCAGCTATATCGGCCTGATCGTCGTGCTCGCCCGCTGGAAGCCGGCGCTGCCCGAGCAGACCCTGCCGCGCGAGTCGCTGGGCGCGGCGATGGGAGCGGGCCTGCGCTATGTCGCCATGTCGCCCAACATCGCCAAGGTGCTGGTCCGCGGCTCTGCCTTCGGCTTCAGCGCCGGCGCGGTGCTCGCGCTTCTTCCGCTGGTGGCGCGCGACGTCGTCAAGGGTGACGCGCTGACCTACGGCATCATGCTCGGCGCCTTCGGCATCGGCGCGGTCGGCGGCGCGCTGATCAGCGTGCGGCTCAGGCAATTGCTGTCGAGCGAGGTGATGGTGCGCATGGCCTTTGCCGGCTTCGCGCTTTGCGCCCTCAACGCCGCCATCAGCCACAATGGCTGGCAGACATCAGCGGGCCTGCTCATCGGCGGCGCCTGCTGGGTGATCGCGCTCTCGCATTTCAACGTCACCGTGCAGATGTCGACGCCGCGCTGGGTGGTCGGCCGCGTGCTGTCGATCTACCAGACGGCGACCTTCGGCGGCATCGCGCTGGGCAGCTGGATCTGGGGCGTCGTCGCCGACGCGCATGGGGCGGAGACCGCGCTGATCGCGGCGGCGATCGCCATGCTTGCCGGCGGTGCCATCGGCTTCGTCCTGCCGTTGCCGAAGCAGACGGTTCTCAACCTCGATCCGCTCAACCGCTTCAAGGAGCCGACGCTGTCGCTCGATCTCAAGCCGCGCAGCGGCCCGATCGCCGTCATGATCGAGTACATCATCCGCGAGGACGACGTGCCGGAATTCCTAGCGACCATGGCAGAGCGCGGCCGCATCCGCCGCCGCGACGGCGCCCGCAACTGGACGCTCGCGCGGGATCTCGAAGATCCGTCGGTCTGGATCGAGCACTACCACACGCCGACCTGGGTCGAGTACATCCGCCACAACCGCCGCGCCACCCATGCCGACGCTGTGGTCGGCGAACGCATCCGCGCGCTGCACAGCGGCGAGAACCCGCCGCGCGTACGCCGCATGATCGAGCGCCCGACCACCGCTGGCACAGCGCTTGTCTCGCCTAAGGGGCCGATCGATCACTGATCTTCTGGCCGATCAATGGCCTGTGATGCTGTCGGCGAGGGCGGCCAGCCTTGACGTGTGGCCGAGCCCCGCCGCCTCGCGCTGGTCGGCGATGCGGTAGAGCTGATACATCGAATGCACGCCCAGCCAGCGGAACGGCTCCGGCTCCCAGGGCCGCACCTTGCGGTTGACCCAGGGCAGCCGCGTGAGTTCGGTATCCTGGCCAAGCACCAGATCGGTCAGCGTGCGCCCGGAGAGGTTTGAGCTCGACACGCCGAGCCCGACATAGCCGCCGGCCCAGCCGATGCGCGTCGCCGGGTCGAGCCCCACCGTCGTGCACCAGTCACGCGGCACGCCGAGCACGCCGCACCAGGCGTGATCGATGCGGCACCCCGCGGTCTGCGGCAACAGCGTGGTCAAGATCGTGTGCAGCTGGTCAATCGTTGCCTGCTGTGTCTGGCCGTTGATGTCGGTGCGCGAGCCGTAGCGATAAGGCACGCCGCGCCCGCCCATGGTGATACGTCCTTCGCGTGTGCGCTGGGCATAGCAATAGGCATGCGCGGCATTGCCG
>NZ_RZSB01000819.1:0-2502 GCF_004023285.1 Mesorhizobium sp. M2A.F.Ca.ET.067.02.1.1 | reverse complement strand
CCCAGAATTCGGGCGCCAGCCGCCAGCCGATCTCAATCGTGCCGGGCGCCAGCACGTCGATGTCTTCCGTTCCGGACAAGCCGACGAAGCCGACGCATTCGCCGGTCGCGGCAATCTCGGCCGCGGCGAAGCCATATCCATCCTCATCGATCCAGGCGCGGACTTCGTCCATCTTGGCGTCAGCCGCGGCGCGGTCGCGGCGGAACGGGAAGAATTCCATCACGCGCTCATCGGAGTTGATGCGGTGGAAAAGCGCGCGGTCGCGATCCTCCCAGTTGCGCAGGATCAGGCGCTCGATGCGGATCGGCTTCATTCCACAAACTCATCCCGGCGGTAGCCCTGGAGATAGAGCAGCGCGGTCAGGTCGCCATGATCGATGCGAATGCGTGCCTGCTCGGCCACCGCCGGCTTGGCGTGCAGCGCGACGCCGGTGCCGGCAAGACGGATCATGTCGAGATCGTTGGCGCCGTCGCCGACCGCGATGGCATCCTCTGTTGTCAGCGCGAGCCTCGCGGCAATGTCCAGCAGCGCTTCGGCCTTCGCGGCGCGCCCGAGGATGGGCTCGGTCACCATGCCGGCGAATCTGCCGTCTTCCTCGATCAGCCGGTTGGCCCGGTTTTCCTGGAATCCCAGCATGGCGGCGATGCGGCTGGTGAAGACGTCGAAGCCGCCGGAGACCAGCGCAGTCCAGGCGCCGTTGGCACGCATCGTCTGCACCAATGCGCGGCCGCCGGCGGCGAGCGTCAGCCGATTGGCGATGATGCGGTCGACCACCGCCGTGTCCAGGCCTTTCAGCAAGGCGACGCGTTCCCGCAAGGCCGGCTCGAAGGCGATCTCGCCATTCATCGAGCGCGCAGTGATCGCCGCTACATGGTCCTTGACGCCAATCTCGTCGGCAAGCTCGTCGATGCACTCCTGATCGATCATCGTCGAATCCATGTCGGCGAGCAGGATCTTCTTGCGCCTGCCTTCGGCGGGCTGGACGACGACATCGACCGGCTCGGAAGCCAGTGCGGCGCGCAGATTGGCGGTCATTTCGCCGATATCCGGCGTCTGCGGCAGGACGAGGTCGCAGGCGACGTCTTCAGCCAGCCAACGGACAGCGCTTGCGCCGGCAGCCTGCAAGGCCATATTCGCAAGGGAGGCGGGCACGGCGCGGGCTTCTGGACGGGACACTAGAGTGGCGATCAGCGGCATTGAACATTCCGGCAGGCAGGCGGGCGAAGGCCGCGTCAAGAACGCGATCCTGATAGCCGGGCCTACGGCCAGCGGCAAGTCGGCGCTGGCGCTCGATCTTGCCGAACTCAAGGGCGGGGTCATCGTCAACACCGATTCCATGCAGGGCTATTCGGTGCTTGACGCCTTGACCGCGCGACCGACCGCCGCCGAAACGGCACGCGTGCCGCATTTCCTCTATGGCCATGTGCATCCCTCCACGGCCTATTCCACCGGCGCCTGGCTGCGCGACGTGACGAAGCTGATTGACGATGGCGTCCTGTCGGGCCGTCCGGTTGTTTTCGTCGGCGGCACCGGGCTCTATTTCCGCGCGCTGGCTGAAGGCATCTCGGATATGCCGGACATTCCACCGGCGGTGCGTGAGCGCTGGCGCTACGAGCTCAAGGAGCAAGGAGCCGAAAGACTGCATCGCCTGCTGATGCATGAGGATTCAACCATGGCCATGCAACTCAGGCCGACGGACGGTCAGCGGATCGTGCGGGCGCTCGAAGTGCTCGATGCTTCGGGACGTTCCCTCCTGGAGTGGCAGGCGGCGCGCGGCCGTCCGCTGATCGACCGCGACAGCGCTCGTTTCCTGGTGATCGAGCCGGACCGGGCGCAACTGGTCCGGCGCATCGAGGCGCGTTTCGACCAGATGCTCGACAAGGGCGCGCTGGACGAAGTGCGGCAGCTTACGGCGCTTGGGCTCGACCCGGACCTGCCGGCGATGAAGGCGATCGGGGTGCGCGAGCTGCAGGCGGCGATGGCCGGACAGTGCGGCTTTCCCGAGGCGATCGAGCGAGCCAAGATCGCGACTCGGCAGTATGCCAAGCGCCAATCGACCTGGTTCAGGCACCAACTGGGCGCGGAGTGGCGCAGGCTGCGACCGGACGATCAACCGGCAGTTCGCGACTGACAAAAAGGCTTTTTCAATCAGCGCCTTAAAATCCTTTGTTCTAATTCTCTCCAGGGTTGTCCGGGTTAACGGTCCGTAAGGTCCGCTATGGCATAAGCTCAGGGGTTACAGTGGCGCGGGGAGTAGATGCGTTTCCACAAGGCGGAATCCGCTTTTTTCGTCTTTATTTTCGTGATCCTGGCCGCTGGCCTGGTGACCTTCCATGCCTTTGGTCAGTTACAGGACATCGCCTCGGACCTCGATGCCGCATCGCGTGTCGACAAAATCGTCTATCTGAACAAATTGCTTTTCGTCACTGGCGCGCTGCTGGCGACCGCGCTGTTCTTCGGCACTTTCTTCATCTACCCGCTGATCCGCGGCCAGGTGCGGGA
>NZ_RZSB01000818.1:0-2507 GCF_004023285.1 Mesorhizobium sp. M2A.F.Ca.ET.067.02.1.1 | reverse complement strand
CCTCAATCCGGGCGCGGGCCGCAGGCCCCGCGAAGACGAAGCGATCGCGCCAGGCTTCGAGGCGGACGTGCTCCGTGCCAAGGACGATATTTCAAACTGAGAAATCGCCAGATTCCACGGCAGTTTCGACGCCCGCTCCAACGCTGGCTCCCCCGGTCGTCAGCGACAGTCCTGCCATCGCCGACGCGAAATGGTCGCGCCGCAAAAATGGAGACGACGATGACGAGTTTGGAGCATACCGCTTATGAAACCGGCCGGTCGGGCATCGGCCCGATCGGCTTTGCCGGCCGGGCGCTGCGGCTTTTCTATCATGCGATGAGGATGCGCAGCGACCGCGCCGCCTTGCATGCCATGCCTGACTATCTGCTCAAGGACATGGGCATCACGCGTTCGGGAATCGACTACTACACCTCGACGCGCCGCGCTGCCTCCGGCACCGGCGGGGTGGACATCCGCACCATCGGCTAGCCGCCGATAGCGATCGCGGCCACGCCGTCGACAAGCCCCGGGCGCTTCCCCACGCCCGGGGTTTTGCGTTCGGGCGCATCGGCTCAAGCGGTGAGCCACCTCGTTTCAAACGATACGTCCATGCCAATTTCCACGGTGGGCGTATGAAAAATTCCACGGTCGCATCCACTCTCGTTCAAACGCTCCAACGGCAAACAGAGGCCGTCACGGCAACCAAGCCGCAAAACAACCTTTGGAGATGATGATGCAACCCAACACCAAACCTGCACGGCTTCCTCTCAATGGCGTCGACACGCCGAACCTGATGGCGACGATCAATTTCGTCGCCGGGCAGCCGGAGCTCGCCAAGTTCCAGTTCCGCGCACACAATGAGTGGATCGAGGGCACGCACAGCAAGACCGTCATGCATGGCTTCTTCGGCGCCGGCAACGAGCAGAAGCACGAGAAGCCGCATTATGCCGACGCCGACCATCCGGCGATTCTGTGCGGCGCCGACAATGCGCCGACCCCGGTCGAGTGGCTTCTTCACGGGCTGGCTGGCTGCCTGATGGCCGGCGTCGCCAACATCGCCGCCGCGCGCGGCATCAAGCTCACCAAGGTGAAGTGCTCGGTGGACGGCGACATCGACCTGCGCGGCATCCTCGGCATCTCCGATGAGGTCCGCAACGGCTTCCAGAACATCCATGTGTCGTTCGAGATCGAAGGCGACGCGCCGGCCGAAAAGCTCCAGCAGCTGGTCGAGCAGTCGCGTGCCCGTTCGGCCGTCTTCGACGTGCTGACCAAGGGCGTGCCGGTCACCGTCGGCATCAAGACCATCCAGTAAGCCGACAGGCGGTCCGGAACCGGTCCGGGCCGCTTCCCTCTCCTCGGACGGAACTGAACCATGAGACGCGCTGTCGTCATCATCGGCGCGGGCCAGGCTGGCCTTGCGCTCAGCCATTGCCTCAGCCAGGCCGGCATCGACCATGCCGTGCTGGAGCGCGGGCGCATCGGCGAGCGCTGGCGCTCGCAGAGCTGGCGCTCGCTTCGGCTGCTCACGCCGAACTGGCTGAATGCACTCCCCGGCTCGCCCTACAAGGGCGGCGATCCGGACGGCTTCATGAGCAAAGGGGCGTTCGTGGAAAGCCTGGAGCGCTACGCCTGGCAATGGCATGCGCCCGTCGAGACCAATGTCGAGGTCATCGCCGCCCGGCGGACCAGCGACGGCTTTGGCCTGCGCACCAGCGCCGGCGACTGGTCGGCGCGCGCGGTCGTCGTGGCGACGGGGCATTGCGACCGGCCGGTCATCCCGTTTGGGGCCGAAACCATTCGCGGACCGCTGAGCATCCACGCTTCGGATTATCGCTCGCCCGGCGAGCTGCCAGGCGGCGGCGTGCTGGTCGTCGGCGCATCATCCTCCGGCGTGCAGATCGCCGACGAGCTCGCCCGCGCCGGGCGCCGCGTGGTGCTTTCGGTCGGCAAGCATACGCGGCTGCCCAGAACATGGCGCGGCCACGACATCTTCTTCTGGCTCTGCGCGATGGGTCTGATGGCGCAGCGCCCCGAAGACCTCGCCAATCCGGAAGGCGCCCGGCGCCAGCCATCGCTGCAGCTCGCCGGCCGGCCGGACAGGGCCGATGTCGATCTCGCCACGCTGCAGGCGCTCGGCGTGGAACTGACCGGGCGGGTGCGCGGCGTCGGCGACGGCGAGATCGGCTTCGCGGGCGATCTTGGGGCGCACATCGCGGCAGCCGAAGCCAAGCAGGCGCGCCTACTCGGCCAGATCGACCGGTTCGCGGGTGTGGCGACACCATACCGGCCCGAGCCGGTGGTGATGCCGGCATCCTCCGCGGAGCGGCTGTCGCTGACCGACGGATCGATCCGAACCATCATCTGGGCGACCGGCTATGCGCGCTCGTTCGGCTGGCTGGAGCCGCTGGCGCTCGGCGGCGATGGCGAGCTCGCGCATCAGGGCGGCGTCACCAGCGTGCCCGGCCTCTACGCGCTCGGCTTCCGCTTCCTGCGCAAGCGCGATTCCAACTTCATCGGCGGCGTCGGGG
>NZ_RZSB01000817.1:0-2515 GCF_004023285.1 Mesorhizobium sp. M2A.F.Ca.ET.067.02.1.1 | reverse complement strand
CCCTTCGCCTTGGCGAAGGGCGGGTCCGGTGTCGAGGCGGCGGCGCGCAAGGCTGCGGCCGAAGAGATCAAGACGCTGGACGCGCAGGCGGCGAAGTAGCCGAGTTCGTCAGAGCGCCCTGAGCCACACCTTGTTGTCGTGGACGGCGGCGCCGCCATAGGGTGCGGGCGCGTCGGCGCCGGTCAGCACGTTGATGCCCTCGCCGCGCTCATGCGCGCTGTTCGGCCAGATGCCTTCGGCGATGACCACACCGCGCTTCACGCCGTCGAAGAATCTTGCGTGCAGTACAAGGTCGCCGCGCCGGTTGCCGACCTCGACGCGGCCGCCATCCTCGATGCCGAGCGCGGCGGCATCTTCGCGGTGGATGAGCAGTTCGGGTCTGCCTTCCTTTGCCTTGGACACCGGCGTCTCGGCAAAACTCGAATTGAGGAAGTTGCGCGCCGGCGAGGTCGCCAGCCGGAACGGATGCTCCTCATCCGCCACCTCGATCAGCTCGACATGGTCGGGGAATTCCGGCAGCCGATCGACCGGGCCGAACAGACCCATGCTTTTCGGCGGCCGGTTGGGCGCCGACTGCCCTGTCCAGTTTGGCCGGAAGTGGAATTTCCTGTCGGCATGGCCGAAGCCGTTGATGAAATGCGCGTCGTCGAAGTCGGGCTGCAGGTCGACCCACTTCTCAGCCTTCAAGCTGTCGAAGCTGCCGAGCCCGCGCTTGCCGAGGATGATGTCGATATGCTCGCGCTCGGTCAGGCCGAAGCCTGGACGGTCGCCGACGCCCAGCCGCTTGCCGAGCTCTTCATTGACGTAGTGGTTGGTGCGCGGCCCTTCCGGCGGTTCGATCAGCTTGGGGCCGAGCGTGATGTGCTGGTTGCCGCCGCCCTTGTAGAGGTCGTCATGCTCCAAAAACATCGTCGCCGGCAGCACGACGTCGGCGAGCTTGGCCGTATCGGTCATGAACTGCTCGTGCACGCAGGTGAACAGGTCCTCGCGCAGGAAACCCTGCTTCACCAGCCGCTGCTCCGGCGCGACATTGGCCGGATTGGTGTTCTGGATCAGCATCGCCGTCACCGGCGGTCCGCCATAGAGCGCGTCTTCGGCTCCGGTCAGCACCGGGCCGATGCGCGAATGGTCGAGATAGCGGATGTTCGGATCGCGCATCGCGGTGCCTTCGAGCACGTCCTGGTTCAGCTTGAAGATGCCGGAATTGGAATGGAAGGCGCCGCCGCCCTCATATTGCCAGGCGCCGGTGACTGCGGCGATCGAGGAGGCGGCGTGCATGTTGATCGAGCCGTTGCGCTGGCGCGCAAAGCCATAGCCGAGGCGGAAGTACGTCTTCTTGATCGTGCCGACGAGCGTTGCGAAGGCCTCGATCTCGGCGACGCTCAGGCCCGTAATGGCCGCCGCCCATTCGGGCGTGCGGCTGCGAAGGTGATCTTCCAGCCCGCGCGGATCGTCGGTGTATTTTTCGAGATAGGCGCGGTCGGCGAGCCCATCGCGGAACAGCACATGCATGACCGCGCAGGCGAGCGCGCCGTCGGTGCCGGGCTTCAGCACCAGGCCGAGATCGGCCTGCTTCATCGTGGCGTTGTCGTAGATGTCGATGACGACGACCTTCGCGCCGCGCTCCTTCCGCGCTCTCGTCGCATGGGTCATGACGTTGACCTGCGTGACCACCGCATTGGTGCCCCAGATCACCACGCAATCGGCCTTCGCCATCTCGCGCGGATCGGGCCCGCGCAGCGCGCCGGTCCCCATCATCCAGCCGGTCCAGGCGAGATTGGTGCAGATCGAACCGAAGAAGCCCGAGTATTTTTTCGCGTGGCGCAGCCGCTCGATGCCGTCGCGCTGCACCAGCCCCATCGTGCCGGCATAGAAATAGGGCCAGACGGTCTCCGAGCCGTATTTCGCTTCCGCCGCGATGAATTTTTCCGCGACGAGGTCGAGCGCTGCTTCCCAACTCGCTTCCTTCCAGGCGCCCTCGCCCTTGGCGCCCGCGCGCACCAGCGGCTTCAGCAGGCGGTCGGGATGATGTACCCGGTCGGCATAGCGCGCGACCTTGGCGCAGACGACGCCGGCCGTATAGCTGTTCGCCTTGGCGCCATGGACGCGGCCGATGCGGTTGTTGTCGAGCAGCTCGACTTCGAGCGCGCAGGTGGAGGGGCAGTCATGCGGACAGGCCGAATGACCGATCCGGAGCTTGGCGTGCTGGTTCATGCGGGGCTGTGTAGCGGGTTTTCGAAGAGAGGTGTAGGGCCAGATGTGGCTCCTCCTTCTCCACTTGTGGGAGAAGGTGGATCGGCGCGATAGCGCCGAGACGGATGAGGGGTGTTCCAGCGGAGTGAAACGCTGGCTTTCCCTGGAGCACCCCTCATCCGTCGCCTTCGGCGACACCTTCTCCCACAAGGAGGGCTTTGCACGGAACTGAGTTGGTGATTCCGTATGTCCGGCATGAAGGGGAGATGATTCGGGTGGTCGATCGCGTGCTTGGACAACTGAGCCTTGCGGATGGGCTGGT
>NZ_RZSB01000816.1:0-2520 GCF_004023285.1 Mesorhizobium sp. M2A.F.Ca.ET.067.02.1.1 | reverse complement strand
CGCTTCCGCCAGCATGCGCACGATGGTGACCCGGCCGACGCCGAGCACGTCGGCGATCTCGTTCTGTGTCATCTGCTCGACGAAATACATCCAGGCGGCGCGGATCCTGAGCCGGTCGGTCCGGTTTTCATTGACGACCTGGTCGGCCGCCTCCGCTGTCGCCTTGCCGTTTTCAGCTTCGCCCTGCCGTCGCCTGCCCAAGTTCCCCTCCGCGATGCCGTCGCCGATTCTGCGTGCTGGTTAAATATCGTCTATTGATCTACCAATCGACACGAACAATCTAGAGAGGGGCGACTGGCGCCCCCGAGCCGTTAGCGACTTCAGCATTTCGAGGCAATTGGCGATGCTGCGACAAATCTCCGAGGACGTCCGCGCCAACCTGAAGGACCGGCTTCGGGAACTGCGCGACGCCATTCGCCAGAGCCGCCACGACAGCGCCGGCGAGATGTCTCATGATATAGTCGGCAATTTGCCTCCCTTTCCGGGCCGCAGCCTGCTCGGCCACGCCGCGACCGCTGTCGACGACGCGCTGACGATCGCCGAATCCTTCGTTCCCCATTCCCGGCCGCTCAAGGTCGACGGAACGACCGTGAAAAGCCTGCGCTCCTATTTCCCGGACGGCGATGAAGACCGGCAGATCGGCGGCGAACGTCAATTCAGGCGCGACATGTATTATCTGACCCGCGCGGTTCTGGCCGGTTACGGCGTCGACAATCCCCGCGTGCACGAGGCGAGTTTTTCCGCCGTGCACGCCGCGATGCGCAAGCGCCATGCCGATCTTCTGGCCGGGGCGACGGCGGATGCGGCGTCCACCGACCAGGTCGCTGCGGCGTGCGCGGCTCTGCTGGTCGAATGCCTCAACCACCGTCCGGTTCAGCCTGGCGAGGCGGCAACGGCCGACCGGTCGCTCGACATAAGATGCCTTGCGCCCGTGGTGCTTGCCTGCGGACTGGCGACCAAGGCGGACGGCGGCACGCCGGAGCCCGACATTCTCGAGATCGCGGTGCTGGCGGCCGAAGTGCGGGAGGATCGCATCCGGCAGGCTTGCGCCCAGGCCAATGCCGTCCAGGAACTGACACCGGTTCTCGCCACTCTGCTCGCGCATCTGACGTAACCGCCGCGAGGAATCCGCTATCGTTCGGGCGCCATCGCCGCGATGGTCTTCTTGGCGCGCTGGATCGAGGCCGGGCTCATGCTGAGCTCGGTCAGGCCCATCCCGATGAAGGCCGGGATCAGGTCCGGACGGCCGGCGGCCTCGCCGCACATGCCCACCATGATGCCGGCGGCGACACCCGCCTTGGCCGTCAGCTCGATCGCCGACATCACCGCCGGATTGGTGACGTCGTTAAGCTTGGCGACCGTCGGGTTGAGGCGGTCGGCGGCCATGATGTACTGGGTGAGGTCGTTGGTGCCGATCGAGAAGAACGCCACTTCCTTCGCCAGCGCCGACGCGATCAGCACGGCGGCTGGCGTCTCGATCATCACGCCGAGGTCGAAGCTTGCATGCGGCACGCCTTCGGCCTTCAACTCGGTCGCGCATTCATCGACCAGCGCGCGGGTCCGCGTCACCTCGGCGATTTCCGAGACCATCGGCAGCATCACCTTGATGTTGCCGTGAACCGCGGCCCTGAGCAGTGCCCGCAACTGCCTCTTGAAGATGTCGGGACGATCCAGGCACATGCGGATGCCGCGCCAGCCGAGGAAGGGATTCTCCTCGTCGGGGAATTCGATGCCGGCGATCGGCTTGTCGCCGCCGATGTCGAGCGTGCGCACGATGACCGAATGCGGCGCGAACGCCTTGGCCAGGGCGCTGTAGGTCTCGGCCTGCATGTCTTCCGAAGGCAGATGCATGTGGCGCATGAAGAGCAGCTCGGTGCGGAACAGGCCGACGCCCATGGCGCCGGCTTCCTGCGCCGCCTCGATCTCTTCCAGCGAGCCGATATTGGCCGCGACCTCGATCACCGTGCCATCCGCGCGGGTCGGCGTCACGCTCTTGAACACTTTCAGCCCGGCGCGCTCCTGCGCCGCGGCTTCAACGCGCTTGTTGAAATCGGAGCGCGTCGCCTCATCCGGATCGACGATCACATGCCCGGCATTGCCGTCGATGGCGACCTCCTTGGCCGCACGCAACTCGTTGATCTTGTCTCCCAGACCCAGCACGGCCGGAATGCCGTGCGAGCGGGCGATGATGGCGATGTGCGAGGTGGCGCCGCCATGGCCGCAGACCACGCCACCGATGCGCTTCAGCGGCGCGCGCGCCAGATCCCAGGCGCCGATGTCGTCGGCAATCAGGATCGCGCCTTGAGGGATGGTCTCCAAGCTGACCTCGTCCTGGCCGAGCAGCACCAGGCAGATCTGCCGGCCGACGGCATGGACGTCGTCGGCCCGGGCATTGAGATAATGGTCGTCGACCGCGCTGAAATCGGCGGCGATGGTGGCCGCGGCCGCGATGACCGCGGAGACCGCATCGTCACCGCCCTTGACCAGTCTTTCGACCTCGCCGGTCAGGCAGTCGTCGGC
>NZ_RZSB01000815.1:0-2520 GCF_004023285.1 Mesorhizobium sp. M2A.F.Ca.ET.067.02.1.1 | reverse complement strand
ACTGTTCAGGTTGATGGTTCACCGGTGGGAAGGGACCGGGCCATGCCACGGCCTGTCCGAAAGGACGACCACGATCCACTCGGTCTCCTTCCCACCTCAACCATACACCAGAACCAACACACAGGATCCTAGGGTCTGCGCCGCTGGAACGACCGCGAGGAGCGTTCAGGCTAATCGCCGAAACATGTGGCCGCTAACATGACATTCGGGCCAAGGCCTCTGCCTCGATGCAGTCGAAGGCTGGTCGGCATATGACAGCCTCGTGGCCCACTCGATCCCGTTGCCATGCGCGAAGAGGGGCCTAGGTTGGTGACCAGACGTCTGCCCGATTTCAGGGCAGCCGAAGGGCCGCCACATGCATCTCGCCGTTTCGCTGAACATTGCCGCCCAGGGAAAAAACATCCTGGACTTCGGCCAGATCAGCGCGTTTGTCCGGCAGGCGGAGGCGGCCGGTGTGGATATGGTCATCATTTCTGACGTCGCGGAGGGACCATCGACCAGCCCGTTCGAAGCAACCACGCTGCTGGCGGCGCTGGCCACAGTGACGGAGAGGATTGGCCTCGTCGCCAGCGCCTCGACGCTCGCGCACCAACCCTACAATCTGGCACGCCGGTTTGCTTCGCTCGACATCATCAGCCATGGCCGCGTCGGCTGGAACGCGACACTGAGGCAGAACCCGCGCGAGGCGGCGAATTTCAGCCGCCCGGAAGGTTTCTCCGATGACGATTTTCGCCGTCGCGCGGAGGAATATATCGGCATCGTCCAAGGGTTATGGCGGAGCTGGGACGCCGATGCCTTGCTGTTCGACAAGGCGGGCGGCCGGTTCCACGATCCCGACAGGATGCATATGCTCGACCATAAGGGCGAGTTCTTCGCGGTGCGCGGGCCACTCAATGTCGCGCGTTCGCCTCAGGACACGCCGGTGCTACTCATGTCCGGTTTGAACGAAACCGATCGAGATTTCGCAAGCCGTGGCGCCGACGTCATTCTGATCGCGGAACAGTCGGCCGAGGCTGCCAATGCTGCGACCGCCGACTTGAGACGCCGGGCGCTTGCCGCCGGCTGCAAATCGGAAGCCCCGAAGGTGCTGTTGACGGTCGCGATTGGATCCGAGCCTCCTGTCGACAGGCTTCGAAGCTTGCTGGGCTCGAGCGGCTGCGACGGCTTCAATCTTGTTTTGCCGGCTGATGTCCCGGCACTTCAGAATTTTACCGACCGTGCCTTGCCGGAGCTCCGACGCGATGGCCTCGCCGGCCGGGGCCAGCAGGGCGCGACGCTGCGCGCCAGTCTTGGCCTCGGCACAGGAGGCGCAAAATGACCGCGCGCCGGATGAAGCTCGGCCTGTTCTTGTGGGCGACCGGACACCACATCGCCGCCTGGCGCCATCCGGACGCGCATGTGACGGCCGGTATCGACATCGAGCATTACATTCAACTTGCCCGCACTGCTGAAGCGGCGAAGTTCGACATGGTGTTCTGCGAGGACGCCGCCGGCCTGCGCGAGGCCAATGTCAACATTGCCAGCCAGACGTCACGCTCGATCGGCTTCGAGCCGATCAGCCTTCTTTCAGCCCTGGCCGTCCAGACCGAGCGCATCGGCCTGGTTTCCACGGCATCGACCAGCTACAACGAACCCTATGGGCTGGCGCGAACCTTCGCCTCGCTCGACAATCTGAGCGGCGGGCGGGCCGGCTGGAACCTCGTCACCTCGGCCAGCCCGATCGAAGCGGCGAATTTCGGCGCGACGGGGCTGCGGCCGCATGCCGACCGCTATGCGCGGGCGCGCGAGTTCGCCACGGTGATCACCGGGCTCTGGCACCGCAAGCCGGCCGGCCATGACGGCGAAAGCTTCTCGGTGCGCGACCCGCTCGACATCCCGCCCTCGCCGCAGGGCGCGCCGGTGATGGTGCAGGCCGGAGCATCGGATGACGGCAAGGATCTGGCCGCGCGCACGGCCGATGTCGTGTTCTCGGCCGCGCAGACTTTCGAGGAAGCCAAGGCCTTCTATGACGATCTCAAAGGGCGGCTCGCCGCCTATGGCCGCCAGCCGGACGATGTGAAGATCATGCCCGGAGTGGCGCCGATCGTGGCCGCCACGAAAGCCGAGGCACAGGCGAAATACGATGCACTGCAGGAATTGATCCCCGACGAGGTCGGCGTGGCGCTGCTCTCCAGCTATCTCAGCATTTCCGATCTTGGGCGCTACCCGATCGATGGGCCGCTGCCCGAGCTGCCGGAGAGCGAAGGCATGAAGAGCCGGCAGGCGCTGGTCATCGAACAGGCGCGCCGCGACGGGCTCTCGATCCGCGAGCTGGCGCGATACTTTGCCGGCGCGCGCGGCCATTGGCGGATTGTCGGCACTGCCGAAGAGATCGCCGACGAATTGCAGGAGCGTTTTGAAGGCGGCGCCGCCGACGGTTTCAACGTCATGCCGTCCTGGTTCCCGGGCGAGCTCGACGCCTTTGCAACGCTGGTGGTGCCGGAGTTGCAGCGGCGCGGCCTGTTCCGCAGGGACTATGAA
>NZ_RZSB01000814.1:0-2538 GCF_004023285.1 Mesorhizobium sp. M2A.F.Ca.ET.067.02.1.1 | reverse complement strand
ACATCGGACTGTGGGGCGTGCCGCTCGCCATGCTGGGCGGGGCTATCCGCGTCTCCACCCCCTTCATCTTCGTCTCGCTCGGCGAGGCCATCACCGAGCGTTCCGGCCGCATCAATCTCGGCCTCGAAGGCACGCTGGTGTTCGGCGCCATGAGCGCCTACGCGATCGCGGTAATGACCGGCTCGCCATGGCTCGGCCTTCTGGCCGCGGCGCTCGCCGGCCTCTGCTTCGGCCTCTTCCACGGCTGGATCTGCAAATTCCCGAAGGTCAACGACATCGCCATCGGCATCGCCCTGATGCTGTTCGGCACCGGGCTCGCCTTCTTCTTCGGCAAGCCGTTCATCCAGCCTTCGGCGCCCGACCTGCCGGCGATCCGGTTCGGCAACTGGTCCGACATCCCGCAGGTGCAGGCGGCGCTCAACGTCAACGTGCTGTTCCTGATCGGTGCCGCACTTGCCGTCTTCCTCTGGTGGGCCTTCCGCAACACGCGCGTCGGCCTGATCGTGCGCGTGGTCGGCGACAGCGCCGACGCGGCGCGCGCCATGGGCCTCAATCCCAACACGGTGCGGCTGCTCGCCACAGGCGTCGGCGGCGCGCTGGCCGGCATCGGCGGCGCCTACCTGTCGCTCTACTATCCCGGCAGCTGGACCGAGCGCATCTCGTCGGGCCAAGGACTGATGGCGGTGGCGCTGGTCATCTTCGCGCGCTGGAATCCGCTTGGCTGCTTTGCCGCAGCGCTCCTGTTCGGCGGCGCCGGCGCGCTCGGCCCGGCGCTGCAGTCGGTGGGCGTCACGCAGGGCTACTACCTTTTCTACGCCGCGCCCTACATCCTCACCCTCATCATCATGATCGCCACCTCGTCGCCGAGCCGCACGCTCGCCGGCGCGCCCGGCGAACTGTCGATCACCAAATGACCGCGCACCACGCACCGCTCGCGAGACCGGAGTTTTCGCCATGAACGCCAGAGCCGAGATCACCCAGCGCTACATCGACGCCGATCCCTATCCCTGGCCCTACAATGGCGATCTCAGGCCCGACAACACGGCGCTGATCATCATCGACATGCAGACCGACTTCTGCGGGCCTGGCGGCTATGTCGACCATATGGGCTACGACCTGTCGCTGGTCCGCGCGCCGATCGAGCCGATCAAATCGGTGCTCTCCGCCATGCGGGCCAAGGGCTACACCATCATCCACACGCGCGAGGGCCACCGCCCTGACCTCGCAGACCTGCCGGCCAACAAGCGCTGGCGCTCGCGCCGCATCAATGCCGGCATCGGCGATCCGGGTCCGTGCGGGCGTATCCTGGTACGCGGCGAGCCGGGCTGGGACATCATCCCCGACCTCTATCCGACCGAGGGCGAGCCGATCATCGACAAGCCCGGCAAGGGCTCCTTCTGCGCCACCGACCTCGAGCTGATCCTCAACCAGCGCGGCATCGAGAACATCGTGCTCACCGGCATCACCACCGATGTCTGCGTGCACACCACCATGCGCGAGGCCAACGACCGCGGCTTCGAATGCGTGATGCTGGAGGATTGCTGCGGGGCGACCGACTACGGCAACCATTTGGCGGCGATCAAGATGATCAAGATGCAGGGCGGCGTGTTCGGCGCGGTGTCGAATTCGGCCGCGCTCGTCGCGCAGCTGCCGTGAGGAGCCGGCGATGAGCGGAACGCAAGGAAAGGCGACCGGCGTCGAGACCATCGGCATGACGATGCGCTTCGGCGCCTTCACCGCGCTGGACGATGTCTCCATCAAGGTGCCGGAAGGCTCCTTCCACGCGCTGCTCGGCGAGAACGGCGCCGGCAAGTCGACGCTGGTCAAATGCATGATGGGTTTCTACCACCCGACATCGGGCGACATGCTGGTCGATGGACGCCAAGTCGCGATCGCCAGCCCCAGGGATGCCTCGGCGCTCGGCCTCGGCATGGTCTACCAGCATTTCACGCTGGTGCCATCGCTGACGGGCGCCGAGAACCTGGTCATCTCGCGCGAAAAAGTGCCGGGCGTCATCGACTGGCGCAAGGAGCGCACGGCGCTTGCCCAATTCATGGAGCGCATGCCCTTCAAGCTGCCGCTCGACGTCAAGGTGGCCGAGCTAGCCGCCGGCGAGAAGCAGAAGCTGGAGATCATCAAGCAGCTTTATCTCGGCCGCAATTTCCTGGTGCTGGACGAGCCGACGTCCGTGCTCACTCCGGGCGAGGCGCAGGAAGTGCTTGGCCTGGTGCGCGGCATGACCAAGGCCGGCGATCTCACCGTGCTGATGATCTCGCACAAATTCCACGAGGTCACCGCATTCGCCGACGACATCACCGTGCTGCGCAAGGGCAGGCTCACCGGAACCGGCAAGGTCTCCGATCTCACCCACAAGGCCATGGCCGCGATGATGATCGGCGACCAGCCGATCGCCGCGCTCGACAGCCGCGCGGCGCAGAAGCAGGACGCCGAGATCGTGCTCAAAGTGAAGGCGCTGAAGGCGCCGGACCGCACCGGGCTCAAGTCGATCGACATCGCCGATCTCGGCGTGCGCTCCGG
>NZ_RZSB01000813.1:0-2540 GCF_004023285.1 Mesorhizobium sp. M2A.F.Ca.ET.067.02.1.1 | reverse complement strand
GGATGTGCATGGTGATGCGATGCCGGGCGAAGGCCTTCGGCACGTCGGCATTGGCGATCCAGCCTTCATAGCGCAAGCCGGTATCCGCGAGGGCCGTCAGCGCATCCGGCGGATAGCGCACGCCGTGCACGGTTCCCGACAGCGCGAGGGCGTGCGCCGGCTCGATCAGGAACTCGCCGATCTCGGCGCTGCGTTCGTCGTCGCCCCAATTGCCGATCCAGACGAGATCAGACTCACGGTCGATCTCGGGCAGCGGCTTGAATAGCCGTTCGTCCGCCGCCTCATGCCAGGTGAAGACCCGTCTGCCCCAGCCGGCACGAAGATAGCTCTCCCGCAGCACCTCGCCGAAGACCAGAACCCCGTCATAATGCTCGAGCTGAAGCACCGCGATCGCCTGCGTCGCCGATACGGCGCGATGATGGGTGTCATGGAACAGCAGCGTGAAATCGCCACCCCGGCCCCGAATGCGGCCGATGCGAGCGACGAGCTCAGGGTCAGTCCATTCATGAACGATGACGATATCTGCGTCGGCGAGCCAGGACTCATGCTGGAAACCCGCGTCGTAGGTCACCGCCATCAATTCCGGAAAATCCTTGCGGAAGCGCTCGACGGCGAAAGGGCCTTGCTCGGCGAGCAGGTTCGATCGGCTCCAGCCGTCGGCGGGCTCCAGCGCGATCACCTCATGGCCGCGCGCCACAAGCTCGCGCATGATGCCGCGCTGGAAGTGCGCGTTGCCGTGGTTCCAGTCGGAAACCGCCGAATGGGTGTAGAACAGAAAACGCATGGTCAACGCCCCGCTGCGGTCAGCGCCGCCCGATTGTAGATGTCGCGCATCATCCTCACCTGCTTGCCCAGCGAGAATTTGCGTGCCTGCCGCGCGGCGCTCCTGCCGAGCTTGCGCCGCAAGCTTTCGTCACGGGACAGGCTCTCGATGCAGCCGGCCAGTGCATGTGGATCACGCGGGTTGAAGAACATGGCCGCGCCATTCCAGATCTCGCGGTAGGTCGCGATATCGGCGAGCACCAGCGGCGTGGCCGAGAGCGCTGCCTCCAGGGCGGCCAGCCCGAAGGGCTCGTAGATGGAAGTTGACACGAAGATGCCGGCCCGCCTCATGCGGCGCCGAACCTCGCGGTGGTCGATTGAACCGAGAGAGACGCAGTGGTCGAAACGGGCGCGCTGTCCGTCGGGGCCGGCGAGCGGACCGGCGGCCTGAACGGGCCAGGCGCAGAGCGCGGCGGCGGCGTCGAGCGATGCCGCATCCTTGCCCTCGTCCCACCAGCGCGCGGCGGCAAAGACGAAAGGCTCGCGGCGTCCCGGCCTCGGACCGGGCAGGGCGCCATTATGGACGACGCCCAAGCCTGCGATCGCGCCGTAGCAGGCTTGGAGCATCTCGGCATGGCTTCGGCTCGGAGCGACAACGGTGTCGGCGCGATCGAATCCGGCCCTGTTGCGATCTCGCTGCCAGGACCAGGCGTCCGCCGGCGCCTGCCCACGCACCGCGTGCAGCCAGGTGGCCACGCATGAATGCGAGACCGCGACGATGGGACATGTCAGATCAAGTCCGGCGGCTTGCGCCGGCGCATTGAGATGGACGAGATCGATCGCATAGGTCTTGGCAAGGCTTCGCAATTCGCCCGGCAAGCGGTCGAGATCTTTTTCATCGCGCGTCATCCAGTCCGGCGGGCTTTTCAGCCAAACCAGCGTGGCGAAAGACTGCGCCTCACGCGCCTGCTCCGGAGAAGGCTCGGGCCCCAGCCCGGCAAGCACGATGCTGTCGCCGCCGGCTGCCAGCTCGCGAGCCAGGTCGAGGCAATAGCGCCACACCCCGCCGACGGCGTCGGTCGTCATCAGGATGCGCCGCGGACGATGGATCAGTGATTGCAGCATGAGGACTCCAACTCAGCCAGCGCATGCGGGCGCTGGTCCTGGATGTCGCTGAACGAGCGGAAGGAGGCGAGGTAGTGCTCATGCGCGCGCTCCCAGGCGAGGTCGTCGGGTTCGCCCCAGAGTTCGCGATAGCTGGGCGAGCTCGGATAGGGGTAGAGAGGCACGGGCTCGTTCGCCCAGACGCCGTGATCGATGAGGTGCTTGCGCCAATAGTCCACCAGCGCCGGGTCGTCCTCGACCACGCCGATCAGATTGGCCTGGACGAAAGGCACGTTGCGGCGGGCGTCGATGAGAAGCGCTGCGAGGTCCTCAGTGTCGAGGCGGCAGCGCTTGGCAAGCATCGCGCGGCCCTCGACGGTCAGGCTTTCAAGGCCTGCTTCGATCGAGACGCAGCCTGCCGCGCCGAGCAGCTCGAGCAGTTCCGGCTTCCACAGATCGATGCGCGTCTGGACGCCGAATTGAACGTCGCGATCGACCAGCGCCTCCAGCAGCGCTTTCTGCGGCAGGAAAATCTCGTCGATGAAATAGATGTAGCCGACGCCTTGCGCGATCAGCCCGTCGATCTCGGCAACGATCGCATCGTGCTTCCTGCGCCTATAGGCATCGCGAAAATCGATCTTGGCGCAGAAGCTGCAATTGTAAGGGCAGCCGCG
>NZ_RZSB01000812.1:0-2551 GCF_004023285.1 Mesorhizobium sp. M2A.F.Ca.ET.067.02.1.1 | reverse complement strand
TCCGAGACGCGGCCGACGCAGAGATAGGCGATCGGCGTGACATGCTCCGGGATCGACAGAAGCCGCTTCAGCGCCTCCATCTCGATGATGCTCACCCAGCCGACGCCGACGCCTTCGGCGCGTGCCGCCAGCCAGAAATTCTGCACCGCGCAGACGGTGCTGTAGAGATCCATCTCCGGATTGTGCCAGCGCCCGAGCGGCGAGTCCTTCGAGCGCTGCCGGTCGCAGGTGATGCAAAGATTGAGCGCGCTTTCGCAGATGCCTTCGAGTTTCAGCTTCCGGTAGAGCGCCTGCCGTTCCGCCTCGATCGCCGGCAATTCCTGCTCGCGCGCGGCGAGGAACAGGTCGCGCACCTGTCTGCGCCGCTCGGCATCACGGATGACGATGAAATTCCACGGCTGCATGTAGCCAACAGACGGCGCATGGTGCGCGGCGGTGAGAAGCCGCGCCAGCACACAGTCATCCAGATTGTCGGGTACAAAATGGCTGCGCACGTCGCGCCTGGTGAACATCGCCCGGTACACCGCGTCGCGCGCCAATTGGTCAAAGTCGTCGCCACACGCGGCGATCGCTGCTGCCGTCATCGCTTTTCCCCTTGCGACAAGCAGTCCCCCGCCTGACCAAGCGGAAAACCATGTCTGCCGGGCCGGTCTTCTGGCTCGGGATCGTCCCGCTCCGGCGCCTTCCCGTCATCGACAGTGGCATTTGCCGGCGCGGTCCCCCTCACAGCGTTGGGCACGCCACGGAATAAAACCGTGTTCCCGATTCTCCCGCGTCGCGGGCACCAGGCAGCGGGACGACCTTACCGCGAAGTTCGGCACCCGCCAATGGCGCGGACGACATGGGCTGGCGCAATTTCCCCAGCCATTCGGCTTTTCAAACATGGTCATTACGGCCGCGGGTGCCTAGATTAGGCGCCATGGCCACCCGTCTCTACACGCACTCAATCTTCCTCGAACACCTCACGCCGCCCGGCCACCCCGAGCGGCCCGACCGCCTGCGCGCCATCGAGCGCGTGCTGGACGACGAGGCGTTTTCGGCGCTCGACCGCGTCAAGGCGCCGGAAGGCGATGAGAAAACCATCCTCTATGCGCACCCCGAGACTTTCGTCGAGCGCGTGCGTGCGGCGATCCCTCGGACCGGCATCGTCTCGATCGATGCCGACACCAGCGCCAGCCCGAAAAGCTGGCAGGCCGCGGTGACGGCGATCGGCGCGGCCAACGCGGCGGTCGACGACGTCTTCGAGGGCCGCGCCTCAAATGTCTTCGTCGCCGCCCGCCCGCCGGGACATCATGCCGAAAAGGCTACGGCGATGGGTTTCTGCCTGTTCAACACGGCGGCCATCGCCGCCCGCTATGCGCAGAAGAAGCATCAGGCCGAGCGCGTCGCCATCGTCGATTGGGACGTCCATCATGGCAACGGCACGCAGGACATCTTTTGGGACGACCCGTCGGTGCTCTACTGCTCGACCCACCAGATGCCGCTCTACCCGGGCACCGGGGCGAAGAGCGAGACCGGCGCCGGCAACATCGTCAACGCGCCGCTCGCGCCGCGGACCGGCAGCGACATGTTCCGCGACGCCTTCCTGTCGCGCGTGCTGCCGTCGATCGATGCGTTCGCGCCGGACCTGATCATCATTTCTGCCGGCTTCGACGCGCATCACCGCGATCCGCTGGCCGAGATCAATCTGACCGAGGACGATTTCGACTGGGCGACCGGCCAGTTGATGGAACGCGCCGGCCGCCACAGCTCCAACAGGCTCGTCAGCCTGCTGGAAGGCGGCTACGATCTGCAGGGACTGGCATTTTCAGTCGCCGCCCATGTCGGGCGGCTGATGAAGGGATAGGGTATGGCAGTGGAAGGCAATGAGGACGTCAAGACGATGAGCTTCGAACAGGCGCTCGACGCGCTGGAGAAGATCGTTGATGACCTGGAGCGCGGCGACGTGCCGCTCGACCAGTCGATCAAGATCTATGAGCGCGGCGAGGCGCTGAAGGCGCATTGCGACCGGCTGCTCAAGGCGGCCGAGGACAAGGTCGAGAAGATCAGGCTGTCGCGCGACGGCAAGCCGGTGGGCACGGAGCCGCTCGACGCGGAATAGTTTGGGTGGCAGAGCAAGCAGGTAAGGAGTTCAAGCCATGTGCCGCAACATCAAGACCCTGGCCAATTTCGAGCCGCCGGCGACCAATGACGAGGTGCATGACGCAGCGCTGCAATTTGTGCGCAAGCTGAGCGGCTCGACCAAGCCGTCCAAGCGCAACGAGCATGCTTTCTATCACGCCGTGGAGGCGATTGCGGCCGCCGCGCGCGAATTGATCGATTCGCTCGAAACCAGCCAGGAACCGCGCAATCGCGAGGAAGAGGCCGCCAAGGCGAAGGCCAGGTCGGCGCTGCTTTTCGCCTGAGGGAACATCATGAGCTTTTTTCCGGGAAACGACCCTGAACCAGGCGACGCTTTCGCCTGCGACCAGATCGAGCTGATGGTCATCCCCAACGCCAAGGATATCGGCGGGGTCGAGGGGCGCCGCGCCCTGCCGCCGGCAAAGCGTCG
>NZ_RZSB01000811.1:0-2559 GCF_004023285.1 Mesorhizobium sp. M2A.F.Ca.ET.067.02.1.1 | reverse complement strand
GGTCCGCTTCAAGGGCGCGTGTGAGAATATCGCGGCTTTCGGCGAGCTTTTCGACCTGGCCGGCGACCAGGCCGTCGATGCTGGAGCGGCTCTCCGCCAGCTTGGCGAGATCGTCTTCGAGCGACTTGGACAGCACCGAACGGTCCTGAACGAGCCGGTTCTGATGTTCGGCAACGGCGCCGCTGACATTCTGAAGGTCATCCTCCAGGGCTCTCGATAGGGCCGAGCGGTCTTGCGCCAGCTTGTTCTGATGATCGGCAATGGCGCCGCTGACGGCCTGCAGATCGGCTTCGAGGGCCTTCGACAGTTGCGAGCGATCCTCCAGCACCTTGTCTGAGTGTCCCGCAATGGCACCCTTGATGGTGTTGAGGTCGGCCTCCAGGGCGCGCTTGAGGATATCGCGGCCTTCGGCAAGCTTCTCGACCTGGCCGGCGACGAGGCCGTCGATCGAGGCACGGCTTTCAGCCAGCTTGGCGAGGTCGGCTTCCAGCGTCTGCGACAGCAGGCCGCGATCCTCGGCGAGCTTGCCGGCGTGGCTGTCGATCAGGCCGCGGATGCCGCTCAGATCGCTTTCTAGCGCGCGGCTCAACTCGCCGCGGTCCTCGGCGAGCTTGGTCGAATGGGTCTCGACCAGGTTCCTGATGCCGATGATGTCGGTTTCGAGCGCCTTGGCCAGCACGGCGCGGCCCTCGGCGATCTTCTCGACCTGGCTGGCGACGAGGCCGTCGATCGAGGCGCGGCTGTCCTGCAGCTTGCCGAGATCGGCTTCCAGGGCGCGCGCCAGGATATTGCGGCCCTCGGCCAGCTTCCCGACATGGCCGGCGACCATTTCGTCAATCATCGTGCGGGCTTGAACGAGTCTGCCGGAGTCTTCGTTCAAAGCCTGGGACAGCCGGTTGCGACCCTCTTCGAGCTGCTCCAGATGGCTGCCAAGCGATGCATCGATGGCGGCGCGCGACTCGTTCACCTTGCGCAGATCTTCTTCCAGCGCCCGCGAGATCAAGCCGCGGCCTTCCGCCAGCTTCTGCACCTGGTTGGTGACGGCCGCATCGATTGCCGCGCGGCCCTCGGCGAATTTCGCCAAGTCCTCCTGCATGGCGGCAGCCATGCGTTCGCGGCTCTCGGAAAGCGAGCGGCTGTGGTTCTCGACGGCTTCCTCGATGCCGACACGGGCATCGGCAAGCCGCTGGATATCGGAATCGAAGGAGCGCGACACCACATGCCGGGCGGCCTCCATGCGGCCGGCGAAGTCGGTGGCGCGGGCTTCGAGCATGGAGGAGGTGGACGAGATGATGTCGGCCATATCGGCGCCGATCTGGGTCTTGCCCTGATCGATCATCGCCGACAGCGTGTCCTTGCTCTCCGCGAAGGCATGGGCGATTTCCTTCGCGCGTTCCACCATCGTCTCGTTGATCTGGCGGGCGCGCGCTTCGAGGGCGGCGTTGAGCTTCTGCGTGCCGGTGTCGAGCGCTTCGGCGCGGGTCTGGAATTCGCTGATCAGCGCCTGGCCGCGTTCGGCCAGTGTCCGTTCGATGCCGCTAAGGCTCGCCTCGAATTCGGAGTTCAGCGTGCGGGCGGCGCCGCCGAGCAGCGAGACCATGCCATTCGTGCGGTCGTCGAGCAGGTCGGTCAGCGAGCGGGTAAGGCCGTCCGTGGTGTCGGTAAGCTTGGCGATACGGGTATCGAGCAGGCTGGCGAAGGCCTCGCCGGAGGTCGAAAGCCGATCGGTGATGTTGTCCAGGCGCGATTCGACGGAATCGAAGATCGACGTCGAGCTTTCATTGATGCGATCGATCAGCGTGTCGCCGGAATTGTTGATCGTCATCGACAGCTTGGTCGACGCGTTGAGGATCGAATCGCGGATGATGTCGCTGGCCGCGCCGATCTCGTCGCGCAGCGTCTCGTGGGCGCTGGCGATGGAGGCGCGCACGCGCTCGGCATGGGTGACGACCGCCTCGCGCTCGCTGCCCAGACCGTCGACGAGAGACCGGATGCGGGCCTCGTTTTCGGAATAGGAGCGTTCGATCTGGGTGACTTCGCCATGGACCAGCGTCTCGAGCTCGACGGCGCGGGCCAGAGTGCGCTCGATGCCTTCGCCCATCGCCGCCACCTCGCGGCGAACGGCCTGGCCGATCATCATGACGCGGTCCTGGGCAAGGTTTTCAGGCTCCGCCAGGCGGAAGGCGACCTCGGTCATCGACTGCGCGGCGATGCGCATTTCCTGTGCGCGCCGAATCATGGCGGCGAAAGCCCAGAACAGGATGACCGGAACGATCGCGGCCACCGCCAGGCCGATCAACTCGGGACGGGCGAAGAACTGGTCGAAGGTGCGGATCTTCCAGATGCCAGGACCGAACAGGAGGTTGGCCAAGCCGCCGGCGCCGGCGATCCAGGCCAGCGAGATAAAGGCGATCACCCAGTAGACGGTGCTCGATGCACGCCGGTTGAGGCTGTGCAGCAGCGTCTTGTAGTCCTTCTGGCGGTCGTCATTGGCGGGCGTGAAGCCGGCCGGCTGTCCGTTGCGCGGCTCGACCGGTCGCAGGTCGGCCGGCTTAGCCG
>NZ_RZSB01000810.1:0-2559 GCF_004023285.1 Mesorhizobium sp. M2A.F.Ca.ET.067.02.1.1 | reverse complement strand
CGCGAGGGCTGGGTGACCATCCACCTCAAGCGCTGAGGCGGTTACTCACACATAAAGCGAGTTTGCCGCCTTCTTCAGCTCTTCGCGATCGTAGCCATTGGCGTTCAGCGTTTCATCGTCGAGACAAAGCAGCGCCCCGTTGACGTAGCGGGTCGCCTCGCGCCGGCGAGCTTCGATCAGCGCGCTCATGGCGTTTCTGAAAAATCCGCGTCTGGCTGGAAGCGTGGACATGACAGTCTCCTTTGCAGGACAACAGGATTCATTCCTCCACATCGGGGAAACTAAGCTCTGCCGACCTGTCTGGAAATCAACGATTCTGCATAGCGTCCATGCGCAAAGACACGGGGGCGCGCCCGCTAGCTTGCACGTCGTCGCTTCAGCATATCTGGATCATATGGCGTCTGGTGACAGATCCGTTTCAATTGGCACACGAAATGCTCTAAAGCATGTCTCCCGAAAGTGGGAACCGGTTTCGGGATAAAGACATGCGTAAGATCAAAAACCTAAAGCGCATGGAGCGAACCTGAAAGATCGCGACGCGCTTTAGGTTCGCGACAAGCATCCGAGGAGAGCCACCATGTTCCAGACCTTTGATTCCGCTGGCGATCCGGCCGTCGGCAAGCCGCGCGTGGCGTTGCTGCGGCAATGGCTGGTCGACAATGGCTTGGCTGGCTTCATCGTTCCCCGCGCGGACGAGCACCAGGGTGAGTATGTCGCCGACCGCTCGGCGCGGCTGAAATGGCTGACCGGCTTCTCCGGTTCGGCCGGCGTCGCCATCATCCTGCGCGACCGCGCCTTCATCTTCGTCGACGGCCGCTACACGTTGCAGGTCCGAAACGAGGTCGACCTTTCGATCTTTACCGTCGAAAGCCTCATCGACAATCCGCCGGCCAGCTGGCTCAAGGACAATCTCGGCAAGGGCGCAAGGCTCGGCTTCGACCCCTGGCTTCATACGATCGGCGAGGTCAGGGCGCTGAAGGCGTCGGCCGAGCAATCCGGCGCGACCTTGGTGCCGCTCGACAGGAACCCGATCGACATCATCTGGAAGGACCAGCCGGAGCCGCCGCGGGCTTCGGTGGAGTTGCAAGAGCTCAATTTTGCCGGTGAGCTCGCCAAGGGCAAGCTTGTGCGGTTGGCAAGCGCCATCCAGAAGGACGGCGCCACCCATGCGGTGCTGACCGATCCCTCTTCCATCGCCTGGAGCTTCAACATCCGTGGCGGCGACGTGCCGCACACGCCGCTGGCGCTCGGCTTTGCCATCCTCGCCGCCGACGGCAAGCATCAGCTGTTCATGGACCAGCGCAAATTCCCGCGCCAGGTCGCGGCCTATCTCACCCAGCTTGCCGATCTGCATGATCCGGGCGAGTTCGAAGCGGCAATCGTCGAGCTGGCCAAAAATGGCGCCAGGATCGCGCTGGATCCGGTGCTGGCGGCGGAAAAGCTGCGGATGCTGACCGAGGACAATGGCGGCACCGTCGTCTTGGCGGCTGACCCGGCGCGTATTCCCCGCGCGACCGAGAACCAGGCCGAGATCGCCGGCAGCCGCGCCGCGCATCGCCGCGACGGCGCTGCGGTCGCCAAGCTGCTGTGCTGGCTCGACCGCCAGAAGCCCGGCACGCTCGACGAAATCGCCGTCGTCACCAAGCTGGAGGAAGTGCGCCGCCAGACCGGCGAGGAAACCCAGATGCCGCTGCGCGACGTCTCCTTCGACACGATTTCCGGCGCCGGCCCGAACGGCGCGATCATGCATTACCGCGTCTCGCGGGCCACCAGCCGCAAACTGGAAAGCGGAGAACTGTTCCTGCTCGATTCCGGCGGTCAGTATCAGGACGGCACCACCGACATCACCCGCACCGTTCCGATCGGTGAGCCGACGCAGGAGATGCGGGAGCGCTTCACGCTCGTGCTGAAGGGCATGATCGGCATCTCGACGCTGCGTTTCCCCGCCGGCACGCGCGGCTCGGAAATCGACGCGGTTGCCCGCGTGGCGCTGTGGAAGCGTGGCTGCGACTTCGCCCATGGCACCGGCCACGGCGTCGGCTCCTACCTTGCCGTGCATGAAGGGCCGCAGCGCATCGCCCGAACCGGCACCGAAAAACTGCTTGCCGGCATGATGCTGTCCAACGAACCAGGCTACTACAAGGAAGGCGCCTACGGCATCCGCATCGAGAACCTGATTCTGGTCACGCCGGCGGAACCGATCGAAGGCGGCGACATCCCCATGCACGGCTTCGAGACGCTCACGTTGGCGCCGATCGACAAGCGTCTCGTCCGCTGCGATCTCTTGACCCGCGACGAGTTGCACTGGCTCGACCAGTATCATGCATGGGTGCTGGCCGAGATCGGCCCGATGGTGGACGGCGAAACGCTGGCCTGGCTGGAGAAGGCGACAGCACCACTGCCGCACGACGCGAAGATTTGAGATTAGCTTCTTTCTCCCCGTTCTACGGGGAGAAATGCCCGGCAGGGCAATGAGGGGCAGCGCCGGCGGTCCGAAACGATCGCGCCGGCAGAATTGCTATCCCACAAACTGCCGCGCGATGATCAGCACCGCAGCAC
>NZ_RZSB01000080.1:0-12881 GCF_004023285.1 Mesorhizobium sp. M2A.F.Ca.ET.067.02.1.1 | reverse complement strand
CCTCTGACGGCAAGCGTCCTGGCGAGCCTCCTTTGCGTCCCGGCATCGGCGCATCAGGCGCCGGCGGGCTGGCAGTATGACCCTTCCTGCTGCTCTGGGGTGGATTGCTACCAGGCGCCGCCTTCGGACGTGAAGGAAACGAAGTATGGCTACCAGCTTTCGACCGGCGAGCTGATCCCATACAGCGACCACCGGATAAAGCGATCGCGCGACGAAAACTTTCACGAATGCAAGCCGGGTGGCGATATGAAGTCGCAGCACTCCTTCTGCCTCTATGTCCCCGACCGCGGCATGTAGTGGGAAGTGCTCTAGCACGCGATCGCCCAAGAAGATGGGCCCGCTTCTGAGAAAGGCGGGCCCTTCGGCGTGAACGGGCTCCAGGCTTACTTGTTGCAGTTCTGCATATTGGATGTGGTGTTGCCGGTAGCGGTATTGTTGTCCGTGTCGTTGCCGGCCGCGTCCTTGCAGCGGTCGTTTGCGCCGTTGGACTTGGTGCTGTTCGTGCTGTTGGTGGCGTTTGGATCGATCGTGCCGTTGCTGCTGCCCGTGCCTGTTGCGGCGCCGGTGCCAGTGGTGCCTGTGGTTGCGCCGGTGCCGTTGGTGCCGTCCCCGGTGCCCGAGCCGCTGGTTTGGGCCATCGCGGAAGTCGCCAGAACAATTGCAAGTACCGATGCGGAAAGAAGTTTGATCATGGTAATAATCTCCTGTTGATCGCCTGATTGCGATTAGAATCAACAAGAAATGCGCCCGGATGTTCCAAAGGTCGCTGATCGGGTGCGGATTTTGTTGATCAATGTTGATGTATGCCGGAAAAATTTAACGATTATACTATGTTGATCGGTGTTGTTTCTGGATTTACTTGTTCGTGCGAACCTTCTGACGCGGGTTGATGCCACCCGCCTCGGTGGTGTCATTCTCGACATCACCTTCGACAGTGTTCTCGCCGTGCTCCAGCTCGTCGCCTTCCTTGATGGTGCCCTTGGAGGTTCCAATGCCGGGATCATTGCCCAGATCGGCATCGCTCGGTTTTTTCGATTTCGGGTGCTGGTTTCCGCTCATGGTCGTTCCTCGTTATGTCTTTCGAACCGGAAGCGGCGCGGAATGTTCCGGCGTCAGACGCCGAACGGATAGGTTTCGGGCATTCCTTCAGCGGCGTGTTCGGGTCCGAGCGGCGTAACCGCGCTGGTCTCGTCGAACCAGACAAGGGCATCGAATTGCCGCGCCAGAGAAGCGTCGGCATAGTGGCTGTGCAGTTCGGTTTCCGGCCGGTAGATCACGCCGATGAACCGTTCCAGGCGGCGTTCGGTCAGCCGGTCGCGCAGCTTCGGGTCGCGTGCCAGGTCAAGCAGGAACCGGTCGATGCCGGCTTCGTGGCAGAGCCGCTCGTAGCTGTCCTCGCGCGATGGCCGCACCGACTTGATTTCCATCTCGCCGTCCCAGTCGTTCGCCGCCGCGACAGTGCCGGTGTGCGTGCCGAAACCGATGAGAGCCGCGGCATCGCCGAAGCGCTGCCGGCAGAGCTGACCGATATTCACTTCCTCGCGCGAGATTCCCATTTCGGTGTAACGCGCATCGCCTATGTGGGAATTGTGCGCCCATACGACGGCTTTTGCGTTCGGGCCATGCGCATCCAGCACATGGCCCAGCGTCTCGAACATATGCGTGTCGCGCAGATTCCAGGAGTGCGGTCCGCCATAATACATGACGCGGTAATACTGCTCCGCCGAAGCGACGAGCCGGGCATTCTGCGCGGCGTCGAACAGTTCCTCGCCGCCCCGGCCGGCATGATCGAGTTGCCTCGCCAGCATGTCGCGGCACTGCTCGAGGACCGCTTCCTCGCATTCGCGGTAGCCCTTGGTCAGCGCGGCGCGGCCGTAGGTCGACGGCTCGGTCTGCCACGGCGTAAGGCAGCCATAGCGTTCCCGCGCAACCCTTGCCGCTTCCGGGTCGACGCGGTCGAGATACTCCAGGACGGCGGCGATCGAACCGCGCATGTTGTAGATGTCGAGGCCGTAGAGACCTGCTTGCGGCTGCAGCGCCTTGACCTTGTCATTGTGCTTGCGCAGCCATTCCACGAATGCCGCGACATCGGTGTTGCGCCACATCCAGCTTGGAAAGCGCTGGAACGGCCGATTGGCGCCGGGCGAGGCGCCGCGGCCGCGGACATAGCGGTCGATGGCCGCTGCATCGGGCCAGTCGGCCTCGACCGCGACGATGGCGAAGCCGTGCCTCTCGATCAGCCTTTTGGTGATTGCCGCGCGCGCCCGGTAGAATTCGGAGGTGCCGTGGCTGGATTCGCCGAGCAGGACGATCCGCCGGTCCGCGAAACGGTCGAACGGTTCGGCAAACGCCGGGTCGTCGAAGTCGGGAAGCGGCTCCGCGACCGCGGCGATCATTTCCGGCAGGCTGCGTTTGCGCGCCAGTGGCGTCGTGGGGACAGTCGCCGGGCGGCTTTCCTCCCGCCAGCCCTGTTCGCCGATCAACGGGACGAAGCGCACGCCGCCGAAATCCTCCTCGCTATAGGTCGATGCGCCCGTGCGGGTCACCTTAAGCAGCCGCTGCTCGTCGGGATCGTCGCCCACCGGAATGACCAGCCTGCCGCCGACGTCGAGCTGCTGCTGCAAGGCCAGCGGTGCGCCCGGTCCGCTCGCCGCCACCACGATGGCGTCGAAGGGTGCTGCTTCGGGCCAGCCTTTGGTGCCGTCGCCGATCCGCACTTCGATGTTGCCGTAGCCTAGTCTTTGAAAGCGTCGCCGTGCGTCCTCGGCCAGTGGCGCGTGGCGTTCGATCGTGTAGACATGGTCGACGACGCGGCTCATGACGGCGGCGGCGTAGCCTGATCCCGTGCCGACTTCGAGCACCTGGTCGCCTGGGCCGATTTCCGACATCTCCAGCATGAAGGCAACGATGTAAGGCTGCGATATCGTCTGTCCTTCCGCGATCGGCAGCGGTCCGTCCTCATAGGCGAATTCCTCATAGCCTGGGCCCACGAAGACTTCGCGCGGAACCTCCCGCATCGCCGCCAGGACTTCCCGATCATGGATGCCGCGCCGGCCAAGATGCACATCGACCATCCGTCGACGCTCACGGGAAAGATCAAGCATCGCAATCCCCTTCTATTCGCCCGCCTCCATCATCGTCCTGGCAGGCTCCCGAGCGACGTTTTCCTCGATCTCATCGTGGCCTGGAGTCTGCGGCAGCGCCTTGCGGAAGTTCTTGGCGTAATCGGGCGGCATTTTTGGCGGCATCATCGGCTCGTAGGCGTCGACCAGCGCCTCGATGATCACCGGCCCGCTGGTGGCGAAAGCCTGGTCGAGCACGCGCTCGACCTCCTCCGCCCGCTCGATGCTGAAGCCTTTTCCGCCCATCGCCTCGGCGGCCTTGGCGAAATCGATCGGCTGCAATTCGCAGCCGAATTGCGGGTTGCCGAGGAACATCATCTGCTCCCAGGCGATCTGGTTCAGCATGTTGTTCTTGATGACCAGGACTTTCAGCGGAATGCCGTAGCGCACCGCCGTGGAAAACTCGCCGAGCTGCATGGCGAGACCGCCGTCGCCTACGATCGCCGTGACCGGCCGGCCCGGAAAGGCGATGCCGCCCGCGATCGCATAGCTCAAACCGCAGGACATGGAGGCGAGCGCGCCCGAAACGCCGAAAGCCTGTCCCGCGCGGAGATCGACATGGCGCGCGGCAAGTTCCGTGTTCTGGCCGGAATCGGTCGCCAGCACCGTATTCTCGGCAAGGCGCTCGCCGAAGGCGCGCACGACGCGTTGCGGCTTGAGCGGATGGGCCAAGCCATCTTCCGACTGGCGCATCATCTCGCGCCATTTCTGCATCGAGCTCTGCGCGGTCGCCAGGAATGCGCCGTCGCCCTTCTGCTTCAGCCGCTTGTTGAGGGCGCGCAAGGTCTCCGCCGCATCGCCGACCAGACCGGCCTCGACCGGGAAGCGAAGGCCGATGCGCTGCGCGTCGCAATCGATCTGGACGCCACGGGCTTTGCCAGGCTGCGGATAGTACTCGATATAGGGGAAGGTCGAGCCGACGATGAGGACGGCGTCGCACGTCTCCATCGCCTCCTGCGATGGCAAGGTGCCCAGAATGCCGATGCCGCCCGTGGTGTAGGGATGGTCGTCCGGCAGCACCGCCTTGCCAAGCAAGGCCTTGACGATCGGCGCCTGCAGCAACCGGGCCGTTTCTTCGAGCTCGGCCGCCGCCCCGATCGCTCCGCGCCCCGCCAGGATCGCCACGCGCCGCGCGTCGTTGAGGATTGCCGCCGCTTTGTCCAGCTCCACATCCTGCGCGAGGCAATGCGGAGCGAACATGTCTTGCGGCGTGTGCGCCGGCCGGTTGCGCTTGGATCGCTTGGCCGCGTCGGCGGGCTGTTCCTGGATATCGCTGGCGATCGAGAGATGCGCGACGCCCTTGCGGGCGAGCGCCGTGCGGCAGGCGAGGCTTGCCACGTTTTCCATATGCGCCGCGTCCGAGACCTGGACGTTGTAGTCGCTGACGTCGTTGAAGACGCGGGTAAGATCGACATCCTGCTGCGTGAAAGTCTCGATCAGGTCATGGAACTGCATGCCGGTGATCGCCAGCACCGGCGCCTGGTCGAGCTTGGCGTCGTAGAGGCCGGTGAGAAGATGCGTGCCGCCGGGCCCGGATGTTGCGAGGCACACCCCGAGCTTCCCTGTCCATTTGGCGTAGGCGCAAGCCATGAACGCAGCCGATTCCTCGTGCCGCACCTGGACGAAGGATATCCTGTCCTGGTTCTTGCGCAGCGCTTCCATGACGCCGTTTATGCCGTCGCCAGGCAACCCGAACACGACTTCGACGTTCCAGGCAATCAAGGTGTCGACGAGAATTTCGGCTGCATTTTGCATGGCGAGGCTCCGCTGTTGGCTTTCCGAACCAGCGAGGCTGCGGTTGGTTCCCTCGCCGGATCGAGGCGGCTCATGGCCAAAAGCAATGAACCCGATTGCGCAGGGTTGGGCCGCCACGGCAGTGTGATGGCCCTGAGGAGGCGTCCATGGAAGAACCTGTTTTCTGCGATACTTCGCTTTTGCGGGTCGCCTATCTGAGCGGTGGATCCGAGGATGGACCGTCTGTGCTGCTCCTCCATGGTTGGCCGGATGATGCGACGACTTTTGCGGATGTGGCGCCATCGCTTCAGGCCGCGGGCTTCCGAACCTTCGCGCCATGGCTGCGCGGATTTGGGAAGACCTCGTTCCACTCCGATGAAACGATGCGCTCAGGCGAGATCGCCGCCATGGCGCAGGACGCGCTCGACTTTGCCGACGCCATCGGCCTCGAACGGTTCGCGGTTGTCGGCCATGACTGGGGCGCGCGTATCGCCTATCTGCTCGCCTCCGTCTTTCCGCAGCGCATAACATGCTGCGCGGCGCTTTCGCTGGGGTGGCAGCCCGGCCCGCCTCCGACGCCGCCTTTGGAGCAGACGAAAGCCTTCTGGTATCAGTGGTTCATGGCGACCGGGCGCGGCGAAGAGTTCGTGCGGCAGCACGGTCGCTCCTTCGCGCGTTTCCAGTGGGACAGTTGGAGTCCCCCAGGCTGGTTCGACGACGCGCTGTTCGAACGGGTGGCGAGGTCCTTCGAAAATCCCGACTGGCCGGATGTCACGCTGCATTCCTATCGCGTGCGCTGGGGCGAGGCGGATCCCGACCCGCGCTATGCTGAACTTGCGCGCAAGCAAATTGAGGCGGAGGTCATCTCGGTGCCGACATTGGTCCTTCATGGCGACGACGATCGCATCGTTCTGCCGGATTCCTCCGAAGGCAAGGAGCCGTATTTTACCGCCGGTTATGAGCGTGTGCTCCTGCCGGGTGTCGGTCATTTCCCGACGAGGGAAGCTCCTAGCCAGGTCCGGGAGAGGCTGGAGAGATTCCTGGTCGACTTCGGCAGGCAATAAAGCATGTCTCCCGAAAGTGGGAACCGGTTTCGGGATAAAGACATGCGTAAGATCAAAAAACCTAAAGCGCATGGAGCGAATCTGAAAGATCGCGACGCGCTTTAGGCGACGTCGACTTCCGGGTTCGGGAAAGCTGCATCGAAGGGAGGTTCGTCGGTCCGGCGGAGAAGCGAAGCAGGAACCTTTTTTCTGTCAGTGGGTTAGTGGAGGCATTAACCCATGTTAGGGCGCGGCCGTGGCACGGAAGGTTCGTGAAGCACTGAGATCGGAACAGACGCTGTCCGAGACGACAACGCCGGAACGCGAGACGACCGTCGCGTTGGAGGCGCTGGGATCCAAGGAAGCGCCTTCCCGAATGCTGGAATTGGCGCGAAAGCTGGACGCCGCGATCGCGTTGCGTGCGCGCAAGGCCCGTCCCAATTGATTTCAACTGACGACGCTCTGATCGCGCCGACCCGGAACAATCAGGGCCGGCATCCGTTCGCCTGTGAAACCCTCCATGGGCAATCGGATGAAAAGCCTGATTCAAAGCCTGATGGCCGAGTTCCTGCCGCGCTGGTGGCGCCGAAAATCTCGCATCCCTGCGCCGCGAGAGATGCCCGTGCGTGCATCGTCGCGGGTAACGCCGGACCGTTCCCAGGAAAGCGGGGCAGGGGATGGGTCGGACGCCGTTCAAAAATAGTTCGAGCTGGGGATGCCCGCTCCACCGGCTGGAACATTCGCCCTGATTGCTCGTTCGGCAACATCATTCAGCGAGCACAAGGGACACCGACAATGCCGAAGAAAGCTTCCCCGGCCGACGCTACAGCCGTGGCTGAGATTCATGACCAGAAACTTGTCCGCGGCAGTGGCGGCGAGCTGCATCAGGTGGCCGAAGGCGAGGTCGAGGTGCAGACGACGGCGCTTGGCGCGCCGATCGCGGATGACCACAACACGTTGAAGATCGGCGACCGCGGTCCCACGCTGATCGAGGATTTTCATTTCCGCGAAAAGATCTTCCATTTCGATCATGAGCGTATCCCCGAGCGCGTCGTCCACGCGCGCGGCTACGGCGCCCATGGCTTCTTCGAGACGTATGAGTCGCTCGCCAAGTACACCAAGGCCGATATCTTCCAGCGGCCCGGCGAAAAGACACCCGCCTTCGTTCGTTTCTCGACCGTCGCCGGCAGCAAGGGGTCCTTCGACCTGGCGCGGGATGTGCGGGGCTTCTCCGTGAAGCTCTATACCAAGGAGGGCAATTGGGACCTCGTCGGCAACAACATCCCGGTCTTCTTCATCCAGGATGCGATCAGGTTTCCGGATATGGTCCATGCCGTGAAAGAGGAACCGGACAGGGCGTTCCCCCAGGCCCAATCCGCGCATGACAATTTCTGGGATTTTATCTCGCTCACGCCGGAATCGATGCACATGATCATGTGGATCATGTCCGATCGCGCCATCCCCCGGTCGTTCCGGTTCATGCAGGGCTTCGGCGTGCACACGTTCCGTCTCGTCAACGCCAAGGATGAATCGACCTTCGTCAAATTCATCTGGAAGCCGAAGCTGGGCATGCAGTCGGTGGTCTGGAACGAAGCCGTGAAGATCAACGGCGCCGATCCCGATTTCCACCGCCGCGACCTCTGGAACGCCATCCAGTCGGGCGATTTTCCGGAGTGGGAGCTCTGCGTCCAGCTCTTCGACCAGGATTTCGCCGACAGTTTCGACTTCGACATCCTCGATCCGACCAAGATCATTCCCGAGGAGATCATCGAGCCGATCCCGGTCGGGCGGCTTGTCCTCGATCGCATGCCTGAGAACTTCTTCGCCGAGACCGAACAGGTTGCCTTCATGACGCAGAACGTGCCGCCTGGCATCGATTTTTCCAACGATCCCCTGCTGCAGGGACGCAACTTCTCCTATCTCGACACGCAGCTCAAGCGCCTGGGCAGCCCCAACTTCACCCACCTTCCCATCAACGCGCCGAAATGTCCCTTCCATCATTTCCAGCAGGACGGTCAAATGGCGATGCGCAATCCCGCCGGCCGCGCCAACTATCAGCCGAATTCCTGGGGCGAGGGGCCGCGTGAGTCACCCGAGCGGGGCTTCCGCTCCTTTGCCGATGCGGAGGAGGGGCAGAAGGTCCGGCTGCGGGCGGAGAGCTTCGCCGATCACTACAGCCAGGCCCGGCAATTCTTCATCAGCCAGACCGAGCCTGAGCAGCGTCATATCGCAATGGCTTTGACGTTCGAACTGAGCAAGGTCGAGACGCCGGTCATCCGCGAGCGGATGATCTCCCATCTGCTCAACATCGACGAGACGCTGGCGACCACGGTCGCCGACAAGCTCGGCATCAACACGATGCCGGCGCCTGCCGACGCGGCTGTGCCGACACGGGATGACCTCGAGCCGTCGCCCGCGCTCAGCATCATCAACAACGGGCCGGACAGCTTCAAGGGCCGCAAGATCGGCATGCTCGTCAGCGACGGCATCGATTCCGGCCTGCTGCAAGCGGTGCGGGATGCGGCGCAAGCCGAAGGCGCCAAAGTGGAAGTCGTGGCGCGCAGGGTGGGCGGTGTCGAGGCAGGCGATGGCAGCTGGATCGAAGCCAATCACATGATCGACGGCGGTCCTTCCGTTCTCTTCGATGCGGTTGTGCTGCTCGTTTCCGAGGAAGGCGCCGAGATGCTGTCCAGGGATGCTGCGGCAAAGGACTTCGTGTCGGACGCCTTTGCGCATCTGAAGTTCATCGGCTTCGTCGCGGGTGCCGGACCTCTGCTGGCAAGCGCCGGGGTAGCGGCCGATGCGGATGAGGGGCTCATCGAGCTCAAAGGCGGCGGCTCCGCGCGCTCATTCGTCGAGGCTTGCCGCAAGCTGCGGCTTTGGGCGAGGGAAAGTGCCGTCAAACTCTGATTGTGCGGGAACATTTCGAGCGCCTGCCGGTTCGAAAGAGATCGCCCTCCCTCCAGCGATCCAAGGTCCCATCAAGACCTGACAAGGCCCGTTGCCGCATGCAGGCAGCGGGCCTTCTCTGTCTGCCGATATTCGGTTGCGGCGAGCCTACAAAACCGGGCCCGACGGGAACAAGCGGATGCCTGCGGGGTTGCTTTCGAGAGAAGGGAACTGTCAGCAGGAGGCCGCAATGAGCGAGGCCATGACCACCTCAAATCACGAAGTATCCGAGCTTGGATCGAGGCGCGCGAAGGCCGACCTGCAGTTGTCGCGACGCCGGGGAAGGCTGCAACGCTGCGGGTCGATTTCGGCGCCGGCGACGAAGATCTGAGGCCGATCGAATGGGAGGATTTCTTCAAGGTGCTGGACGACAACAACCTGGCGTTCGTTCACCAGGACATGACCGCGGAGGGCAGCACAAGCCGTTTCAATAAGTTCGTGCCGCGCGAGTAGCCATTCGGGAGCAACGGATTTCGACTGTCACTGAGCCCCCGGCATTTTGCTGGCGTCCTGTGGATTCTTCGTGATGCCGGCAGCTGGCGAGCTATCCTGCGGCGCATTCCCGCCCTGGTTTTGTTCGGGCGTGCGTTTCCATGGCGCGGAAGACGAGCCGCTGTCGACACGAATGAAGACCCAGTAACATGCCAGCAGCACGACCAAAGTCAGTATGAGCGGCAAAACAACGCGTCGCATGCCGATTCCTTCATGGCCTTTGTCGAGGGAAACCCGATCCGAGTGTCTGGGTATCGGCTCAGGCTCCCCGCCGTCGCGCCGCCTCGCGCTCGACATCGTCAGCCGAATAATCGCCGGCGGCCGGGTCGAATGCTGTCCATCCGTCCGCTTGGTATTCACTGCGGCGGTCGGCGATGTCGACCGATGCGGAGCTGCGGAGAATTTCACGGGCTTCCGAGGCGAGGTCGTCCTCGACACGAGCCGTCACCAGCGTGCCGCCGCGGCGGACGCCCTCGGCATAGACATGCGCGTCCTGCTCCGGCACGCCGGCGTCGGTCAGGCTGCCGATGATGCCGCCGGCCGCGCCGCCCACAATCGCCCCGGCGACGGCGCCCGCGGCCGTCGCCGCCAGCCAGCCGGCCGCGACCACCGGCCCGACGCCCGGTATCGCCATGGCGCCCAGGCCCGTTGCCAGGCCGCCGGCGCCACCCACGACCGCGCCGATGCCTGCGCCGCTGGCGGCATCCTCGGCTGCGGGGGATTGCGTGTTCGTATGCCAGCCGCGGGCATTGTTGGCCATGATGCTGATGTCGGATGACGGAACGCCGGTGGACTCCAACGCGCCCACGGCGTCGGCGGCATCGTCATAGTCGTCGAACAGGGCGGTGATCGTTTGCATGTCGGTTCTCCTGTCTATTGTTGGCCGGCAAAGACGTTGCCCTGGTAGTCGAGCGCGACGGAGGTGCCCTTGCCGTCCTTCGTCGCCTGGCCGCGCCAGATGCCCTGTTCGTCCTTGGCGAGGGCGGACACGTCCGCATAGCCGGCGTCTTGGATGCGCTTCTTCGCCTGCGCTTCGGTGAAGCTGTTCGCGCCGGGGACCGGCGCGGGTGGTTTGGGCGTCGATGCCGATTTGACCGCCGGCGTGCTCGCGCTGGCGCCGGCGATCTTCTCGATCATGTCCTGATGCATCTTCAGCGTCGGCAGCGTCTCCGCCGCGAAAGATTTGAGGGCGGGATTGTCTCCATCCTTGGCGTAGGCCCCGAATAGGCCGACGGCGTCGGCATGCGCCTTACGCTGCATCTCGACGTAAGGCTGGTCCAGCGAAGCCGTCGTGCTCTGCAATCGTTCCAGATCGCTCTTATGAGCGGCATCGGATTGCGCCGGCACCTGCAGCTTCTGCTCGCCGGCGATCTTCTGCAATTTGGCGTTCGCCGCGCCGTGATCGGTGATCATGCGCTTGGCAAAATCCTTGATCTGCTGATCCTTCGCATTGTCCTGCGCGATCTTGCTCGAATCCACTTCGAACATCCCGCCTATCGCAGCCTTGTTGACGAAGGTCTGCGCGTCGTCGGCCGCGAAGGCAGGGAGGGCAAGCATCAGCGCGGCGGTCGCCGATGGGATAAGGAATATCCGCATGCTCATGGGGCAAGGCTCCTTTGGTCTTGGTGGCACCGAACCACCGTTCCGGCCCTTTGTTCCCCAACGACCTCGTTTCCATGACGTAAAAAATCGCCCGGCCGTGGCGGGGCGGGTCTTGGGTTGGATCCGCTTGGGTGCCGAAGGTGCCTGGACGACAAATCCGGCAGCGTCAGCCGCCACGCTGGCTCTGCAGCCGATGACGGCAACAAACCTCGTATCGGGCCAATCGTTCGATGAATTTTCCGGCGCACTGGCCAAAAACATCATTTGTTATTGCGACTTGGCAAATCGAGGCCGGTCGGCGCGAGCGCTTTTCGAAAAATGTGGCAAGCGCCTGCCTTGATGGAACGGAGGACTTTAGTCGGAGTTTAGCGGCAGACAACGCGATGGAGAAATCCAACATGGAATATGCTGCCGAAAATCTTTGTCCTGAAATCGCCGAACGGGAACGGTGCGCGGCCATGGCCGAGGCGCAAGCTAGGGAATTTGAACGCATCAAGATGTATCCGGTGGCACGCGCAATGCGCGCCTTGGCCTGCCGCATCAAAGAGTCCGGCCTGACACAGGAATTCGACACGCGAACTGCTTCTCGCGATATCGCCGCGATTTGAGGGTCATATGCTTTGAGCGCGCTCTCACCGATCTCGGCGAAAGCCGTCCATATTTGCGTGGACATGCAGCAGATGTTCACGCCGCCGTGGCCATGGGCGGTCGATTGGCTGCCCGTGATCCTGCCACAAGTTCAGAGGCTGGTGCGCAAGCGACCAGAAGCCACGATCTTCACCAGGTTCATCCCCGCGCGAAATCCGGGCGAGGGCCACGGCCAGTGGAAACAATATTATGAGCATTGGGCGGACATGACGATCGCAAGGGCCGGCAAGGAGGCGGTGGACCTTCTGCCCGAGCTTGCCGTCCATATCCCGCCGGCGCGCGTGTTCGACAAGCCGATCTATTCGCCGTGGCTGAGCGGCGAACTCGCTGGTGTGCTTCAGTCGGAAGGCGTCGAGGAGGTCATCGTCAGCGGCGGTGAGGCCGATATGTGCGTTTTGGCGACCCTGCTCGGCTCTATCGATCTTGGCTATCGAACGATCCTCGCGGAGGACGCCATCTGCAGCGCGTCCGATGAGGCCTATGAGAACATCCTGAAACTCTTCACCAAGCGGTACTCCCACCATGTCGAGGTCGCGCCGGTGGAGGCAATTCTCGAATGCTGGCGATAGCGGAGAGGCGGCGCCCCCGACCAGCAGACTGCTTTTCGTTCGGAACATCTCGCTACTTTCTTAGTTCGGTCGGCGCCGGCGCGTTCCGCGTCCCGAATGCGCGGTCTTGGGCAGGCGTCCTATCGAAAGGCTCGCCCGTTCACCCCCTTTGCGGGCGAGCCTTCGGTTGGTCCAAGATTTTGTGGGCCGTGATGGCGTTTGCGTCAGGCCCTGAGTTTAACAGCTGATTGAAAGAAGTAGATCAGGCGGAACGAAAGCGAGATCCAGGAATTAAATACAAGAATTCGAACACTACTTATAGGAGGACGAAATGGGACGAGGTATTCTGCTCTGGCTGCTCGGCGTTCCAATTCCGATCATCATCCTTTTGATGCTTTTTGCACGTTAGGAGCCCACGATGACCTTTTCCCCGGCCGACGAACCGGCAACGATTGAGACATCATCCTCCGCCGTCAATTGGGGGCCGATCGTGGCCGGCGCTTTTGCGGCAGCCACCTTGACCGTCATCCTCATGCTTGTCGGTTCCGGACTCGGCTTGGCGATGATGTCGCCATGGGGTAGCCCTTCCCTGACGACATTTGCGGTGTCGACCGCGGTCTGGCTCGTTATCGTGCAATGGCTGTCATCTGCGTTAGGCGGCTATGTCGCCGGGCGGCTCCGCACGAAGTGGGTCAACGTGCATACCGACGAGGTGTATTTCCGCGACACCGCGCATGGGTTCC
>NZ_RZSB01000809.1:0-2562 GCF_004023285.1 Mesorhizobium sp. M2A.F.Ca.ET.067.02.1.1 | reverse complement strand
GCTATGCGCTCTTACCTCCCCCATCAAGGGGGAGGTAAGAGCGCATAGCAACTCGGCCGGCCGCTGTCACCCCGCCAGGAGATCGCCTCTTCAAGCGATTTCACGGAATTTTTCAGCCAACTGTCGGGACGGCTCGGGGTCGGTCGTCCTTGGAGCAGACCTTCCCATGAACCGGACGCGGCGCTGAAGCGACAAACGCTCAGGCAGAGACCTATTGGCTGAACGACGATGAAGACGGCATCGAGAACCCTGCAGATCCTGGCGCTCAGCGCCTGCTTCGCCGCGCAGATGCATGGCGTGATCACGATGCCGGGGGTCAGGCAGGCCATACGCACGATCGATGGCGCAACGGCGCAGGTCGTGTTGCCGGTCGGCGCCGCCGCCGAGACCGTGAAAGCCGTACCGGCTTAGAGCGAGCCGCCGTTTCACTGAAACGGCGAATTCGCTCTATCTTGTTTTGACGCAATTCCGGACGGAAAACCGCTACGCACTTTTCCTGGAATTGCTCTAAGCCGCCGCCAGCCCGCCTGCCCTCGTCTTCAGGAACGCCTCGCCGCACGCCTTAGCCAGGTTGCGCACGCGCAGGATATAGCTCTGGCGCTCAGTGACCGAGATCACGCCGCGTGCGTCGAGCAGGTTGAAGACATGGCTTGCCTTGATGCACTGGTCGTAGGCCGGAAAGACCATCCGGTGCATCGGAAGATTGTCGCTCGGCTTGGGCGTGCCGGCATCGAGCAGCGCCTTGCACTCGGCCTCGGCGTCCTCGAAGTGTCTCAGCAACATCGCGGTGTTGGCGAATTCGAAATTGTGGCGCGAATATTCCTGCTCGGCCTGCAAGAAGACATCGCCGTAAGTGACCTTCTCGGCGCCTTCGCGGCCGTTGAAATTCAGGTCATAGACATTGTCGACGCCCTGCACATACATGGCGAGCCGCTCCAGGCCGTAGGTCAGCTCGCCCGCCACCGGCGCGCATTCGATGCCGCAGACCTGCTGGAAGTAGGTGAACTGCGAGACTTCCATGCCGTCGCACCAGCATTCCCAGCCGAGGCCCCAGGCGCCAAGCGTGGGGCTTTCCCAGTCGTCCTCGACGAAGCGGATGTCGTGCAGCAGCGGATCGACGCCGATCGCTTCCAGCGAGCCGAGATAGAGCTCCTGCAGGTTCGGCGGATTGGGCTTCAGGATCACCTGGTATTGGTAATAATGCTGCAGACGGTTCGGGTTCTCGCCGTAGCGGCCGTCCTTCGGCCGGCGCGAGGGCTGCACGTAAGCGGCGTTCCAGCGCAGCGGACCCAGCGCTCGCAAGGTCGTCGCCGGATGGAAAGTGCCGGCGCCGACTTCCATGTCGTAGGGCTGCAGGATGAGGCAACCATAGTCCGCCCAGTAATTGTGCAAGGTCAGGATCAGCCCCTGGAAGGAGCGGCTGGGATGCATATGGGCGGGGATCTCGATGGTCACGGCGGCCTCGGAAAGCGCAGGATGACGCTTCCCTAGTTGCCGGGCCGGCGAGCGTCAAGGCGGTGGCTCGCGTCCGGCAAGGCGGAAAGCTTTGCGGCAGGCTGGCCCATTGCCGTCGAGCGGCGGCCGCGGTTTGCTCCGTTCCACGTCAACGACAGAGGTTTCGCCATGTCTGGTCAACTTGCCGTCCGCCCCGTCACAAGGCAGGATTACGAGCAATGGCTGCCGCTCTGGGACGGCTACAACGCGTTCTACGGACGCTCCGGCCCGACGGCGCTTGCCGGCGAGATCACGCAGATGACCTGGTCGCGCTTCTTCGACGCCTATGAGCCGGTGCATGCGCTGGTGGCCGAGCGCGAAGGCAGTCTGCTCGGCCTGGTCCACTATCTCTATCACCGCTCCACGACGTCGATCGCGCCGAGCTGCTATCTGCAGGATCTCTTCACCACGCAGGCCGCGCGCGGCCAGGGCGTCGGCAGGGCGCTGATCGAAGACGTCTACGAACGCGCCCGTGAAGCGGGCGCGAACCGCGTCTACTGGCTGACGCATGAGACGAACCACGCGGCGATGCAGCTCTACGACAAGGTCGCCGAGAAGTCCGGGTTCGTGGTGTACAGAAAGATGTTCTGAAAATGCCGCGGGGCCCCGAAGGGCCCCGCCAGAAATCAATAGCACACCGCTCAGCCCTTCGGCGCGGGCGTCGGATCCGGCTTCACCTTCGGGGTTTCCTGCGCGGTGTTGGATTCGATCGGCGGCAGGCCCTTGAGCAGCTTCTGCTGCAGGGTGGCGAGCACATCCGGGTCCGGCTTCAGGTCGCGCGCCTGGGTCCACTGATAGGTGGCCTCGAGCTTGCGGCCGACACGCCAGTAAGCGTCGCCGAGATGGTCGTTGAGGACGGGATCTTCCGGCTTCAGCGAGACGGCGCGCTCCATCTCGCGCACGGCGTCGTCGAAGCGGCCCATGCGGAAATAGGCCCAGCCCAGCGAATCGACGATGTAGCCGTCGTTCGGCCGCAGATCCACGGCCTTCTGGATCATCGCCAGGCCTTCCTTGAGGTTCATGTTCATATCGACCCAGGAATAGCCGAGATAGTTCATGACCTGCGGC
>NZ_RZSB01000808.1:0-2573 GCF_004023285.1 Mesorhizobium sp. M2A.F.Ca.ET.067.02.1.1 | reverse complement strand
AAAAATGACCCCCGCCTCGACGAAACGAACCACACTTGCCGCGATCCTTTTCCTGGCGGCCGCCATGCCGGCTGAAGCCCATGTCGGCGCAGGCTCCACCTCTTCTTTTGCCGCCGGTTTCGTGCATCCGCTGTCCGGCCTCGACCACATGACGGCCATGGTGGCCGTCGGCCTGTGGGCGGCGATGAAGGGCGGAAAGGCGCTCTGGGCCTGGCCGCTGGCCTTCCTCGGCGTGATGCTGGCCGGCGGCGCGCTCGGCATGCTGCATGTGCCGGTGCCTTTCGTCGAGCCGGGCATCCTCGCTTCCGTCGTGGCGTTCGGCCTGCTGGTGGCGCTGGCGATCGACCTGCCGGTCTCGGCCGGGGTCGCCATCATCGGCCTGTTCGCTCTGTTCCACGGTCACGCCCATGGCGCCGAGGTGCCTGAAAACGCTGCCGGCCTCGATTATATGGCTGGCTTTGCCGCCGCCACCGCGCTGCTCCACGGTGTCGGCATGGCAGCCGGCCTTCGGCTTGGGTGGCGCTTCCGCGGCCTGGCGCGCGCCGCCGGCGCCGCTTGCGCGACGATCGGCGTCGGCCTTTCCGTCGGCATGGTGTGAGGGCGCGATGATCCCCGGTGAAGTTATTGCGGCCAAAGGCGAGATCGACCTCAACAAGGGCCGGCCGACCGTCACCCTCAAGGTCGCCAACAGCGGCGACCGGCCGATCCAGGTCGGCAGTCATTATCATTTCTTCGAGACCAATGAGGGCCTGAAATTCGACCGCGAGCGCGCGCGCGGCATGCGGCTGGACATTGCCGCTGGCACCGCTATGCGCTTCGAGCCGGGCCAGGAACGCGACGTCACGCTGGTGCCGCTGGGGGGAAAACGCGAGGTCTATGGCTTCCAGCGGAAGGTGATGGGCAAGCTGTGAGGTCCGCCGCCGCGCTCAGATCACTTCGGAGGCCATCACTTCGGGGGCTTGGCTGCCGCGTAGATGACGACCTTCCCCGGATTGTCGAACTCCACGGCGAGCACGTCCTCGGCCTGCACGCGCCGGGAATCGATCGCGTTGAAGAGCAGGGCGTTCGCCTCGATCTCCTGGCGCAGCTCGGCGACATCGTCCTGATGCTGCTTCATTTTGTTCTCGATGGCCGGCGGCGGCCCGCCTTCGCTGCGCGCCGCATCGGTCAGGAACACGATGTCGACCCTGTCGAGCTTGGTGGTCTTGCGCACCGTGCCGATATTGTCGCGGGTCCGGTCGATGGCGGTGATGACTTTTCCGGCCTCCGTCCTGGAGAGCGCCTCTTCCTGGCGGACATCGGAATCGACGATCGCGGCGGCAGGCTTGTCGCTGCCCAGCGGCTGCGCAGCGGACGCGGCATGGGGCGCGGCGACCGCGAAAAGCGCGGCAACAACCACGGAACTCCATCTTGCAAAACGCCGGCCATTCGCCATCGCTCGCTCCTGACTGACCTCGTGGCGGGGCGAAAACAGCGAAACGGTCCGGCCTGGCCGCAGGTTCCCTTCGAAAGCCTGGCGGCGGACCGCGAGGCGGCCCGCATTCCCTTCAAAATATGGTTGGCGGACCACATGGCGGCCCGCCTGGGCGCGCGATCAGCTCGCCTTCTTGGTGATCAGCGTCAGTGCGCCATTGGGCTGCATGCTGGCGGCAATCACCTGCGCCGAGCTCATGCCCTTGGCTTCGAGCGCGGATTTCACCTTGGGCGTCGCGTCGATCGACTTGCGCAAGGTCTGCAGGCCGGCGTCGCCGCGCTGCGCCACGATCTGGTTGACCTGCGTCTGCGCATCCTTGGGCAGTTCGGTGATGTCGACGACGTTGACGCTCTGGATCGCCGGCGCCGCGGACTGGGCTTTCGGCGCGGCGGGGGCGGTCGGTGCCGGGCTGGGCGTCGGCTGCTGCTGGGCGCCGGCAGCTCCCGCCATCAACAAGGTGGCGGCTGCGCCGACAAGTATCGCGTTGCGCATGGATATTCCTTCCATCGGATTGGGAGTGATTCCGCCCGCCTTAACGGCCCGATGGGAACGCTGAAATGGGCGCTCAAAGTGTCGGCGAGCGGGTCATTGCGTGACCATTGGGTGGCGACAATGTGTGCCCCACGCACAAACAATTGGAATTTCGGGAGCGATTGCTGATGGCCAGGATAAGCCGCGCCGCCTATGCGCAGATGTATGGACCGACGGTCGGCGACAAGGTGCGGCTTGCCGACACCGAGCTGTTCATCGAGGTCGAGAAGGACCTCACCGTCTATGGCGAGGAAGTGAAATTCGGCGGCGGCAAGGTTATCCGCGATGGCATGGGCCAGAGCCAGGTGACGCGGGCAGAGGGCGCCGTCGACACCGTCATCACCAATGCGCTGGTTGTCGACGCGCTTGCCGGCATCTTCAAGGCCGATATTGGCCTGAAGGATGGCCGTATCGCCGCGATCGGCAAGGCCGGCAATCCGGACACGCAGGATGGCGTCACCATCATCATCGGTCCGGGCACCGAAATCATCGCCGGCGAGGGCAAGATCCTCACCGCCGGCGGCTTCGATGCGCATATCCACTTCATCTGCCCGCAGCAGATCGAGGA
>NZ_RZSB01000807.1:0-2582 GCF_004023285.1 Mesorhizobium sp. M2A.F.Ca.ET.067.02.1.1 | reverse complement strand
CCTCGGATTCGTGATCGCGGCCTGGGGATGTAAGGAAGACGCGTGACCGACGAGGTGATCAACCAGCCGCCGCCGTTGACGGGCGGCAACGCTTGGCGGGGCGATCCGTTGCTCATCCAGCTTGCCGAACGTTTTTCGGATCCCGTGCGCAAGGATCTCGACGGGCTTGGCCGGTTCGTGATGACGCAGGAGGCGCAGGAGCTTGCCCGCCTCGTCAACACCGACACGCCGAAATTGCGCACGCATGACCGCCAAGGCCGGCGCCTCGACCTGGTCGAATACCATCCGGCTTATCACGCCTTGATGCGCCGCTCGGTTGCCGGCGGCCTGCATTCTTCCGTCTGGGAGAACGGCGATGCCGAGATCGGCCGCCGCCATCAGGTAAGGGCGGCGCGCTTCTATCTGACCGCCGAGCTCGAGACCGGGCATCTGTGCCCCATCACCATGACCAGCGCATCGCTGGCGGCGCTGATGGCGAGCCCGAAGCTTTTCCGCGAATGGGCGCCGCGCGTGACGACGCGCAAATACGACCAGACGCAGAAGCCGCCGGTGCAGAAGACCGGACTGACGCTCGGCATGGGCATGACCGAGAAGCAGGGCGGCACGGATGTCCGCGCCAACACCACCAGGGCGGAGCGCACCGGCAGCGGCTTTTACCGGCTCACCGGCCACAAATGGTTCATGTCGGCGCCGATGTCGGATGCCTTCCTGGTGCTCGGTCAGGCGCCGGAGGGGCTGTCCTGCTTCCTCGTGCCGCGCATCCTGGGCGACGGCTCCGGCAATGGCTTCCGCTTTCAGCGGCTGAAGGACAAGCTCGGCAACCGCTCGAACGCCTCGTCGGAGGTGGAGTTCGTCAATGCCATCGGCGAGATGGTCGGCGATCCGGGCGCAGGCGTGAAGACCATCATGGACATGGTGACGCTGACGAGGCTGGACTGCGCGGTCGCTTCGTCGGCGCTGATGCGGGCGGGCCTTGCCGAGGCCGTGCACCACACGCGCCATCGCCAGGTGTTCGGCTCGAACCTGATCGACCAGCCGCTGATGCAGCGGGTTCTCGCCGACATGGCGCTCGACGTCGCCGCGGCCACGGCGCTGTCGTTCCGGCTGGCGCGCTCCTTCGACGAGGCGGCCAGCGATCGCGGCGAGGCGGCCTTTGCCCGGGCCATGACGCCTGTGGTCAAATACTGGGTCTGCAAGATCGCGCCGGCGCTGCTCTACGAGGCGATGGAATGCCTTGGCGGCAATGGCTATGTCGAGGAAGCGCCGCTAGCCCGCTACTACCGGGAGGCGCCGGTCAACGCGATCTGGGAGGGCTCGGGCAATGTCATGGCGCTCGATGTGCTGCGCGTGCTTGGCCGCGCGCCCGGCCTATTCGAGGAGGTGCTCGCGGGCATCGACCGCGATCTCGGCACCGGCGGACGCGGCACTATCGGCGTGCTGAAGGCGGCCATGCAGGTCGCCGCGACCGACCAAGGGTCGGCGCGCCTGTTGACGGAACAGCTCGCGCTTTCGGCGGCCGCGGCGGAGCTTCGCAGGCTGGGAGCAGGGCGGATCGCCGACGCCTTCGTCGAAACCCGGCTCGGCGGCCAGTGGCGCACCACCTACGGCATGCTCGATTCGCGCCATGATGCGCGCATGATCATCGACACGCTCTATCCGCCGGTGACCTGATCCGGCTCTAAATCAAAGAGTACGATCCGAAAACCGCTTCGCACGCTTCGGTGCCATGCTCCCAGAACGATTGCCTATTTGTGGATAGCCGTTAACCTTAACAAATGGTTTCCATTGCGGCGGACCTTCGCAAAGCCCAATCTCCGCTTGCTGGAGTAGGGAAGGGTTAACCATGGCCCGGGCTCCGCGAAGCAGGATTCGTATGCGGCACGTCTTGAGCTCAGTTCTGGCCTTGCATTGGGCGGTGGTCTTTGCCCTGCTTGCCTATGTATGCATGGACGGCAGCCGGGGCATAGCAGCGGCGCTTGGCGTGCTTGGCCTCTCTATCCAGGGCGGCCGGTTTCCGCATCTTGAAAATGTCGCCGTGGTCGCGCCGCTTTCGGTCGCGCTCCTGACTGTCGCGGTGCTGTTCTGCTGGGCCTTTGTCGAAACGCTGCTCAACGGCCCGGCAAGGCCCGACGCAGGCGAAAGCGTTGCGCGGGTCGCTTTCATCTTCGCATCGTCGCTGCTTTCGCTGATTCTCATCGGCGGCGTGGTGGAAGGCATCGACGGCCTGTTCGTGATTGTCGGCGTTCAGATGACGGCACTGCTTGCCTCCTATGTTGCGGTGACGGCCGAGCGCCGCTCCGCCCTTGCCGCCGCAATGAATTTGCCCCAGGGCAATGTTCGCGCCGCCTCGCGCATGGCGATGGGGGCCGCGCACAGCTCCTTGCTTTCGCGCATATCCGGCCGCCCGGAAAGCAAGCCTGGAGGCAGGCGCTGATGCGCACGATATTCACACTCTGGGCTGCTCCGATGGCCATCTTCTGGGGATGGTTCTTCCTGTCGGCCAACGACATGAATTTCGGCTACGCGATGCTGAGCCGACAGGTGCACGATTTCGCTTTCCAGCTCTATGGCCAGATGCTCGG
>NZ_RZSB01000806.1:0-2582 GCF_004023285.1 Mesorhizobium sp. M2A.F.Ca.ET.067.02.1.1 | reverse complement strand
CCCCCCCCCCCCCCGCCTCGACAACTCCAATCACCCCAACGACCCCGACCACCCCGTCAGTGATCGCGCCGGTCCTCACCATCGCCGACCCAACGCTCAACGTGAGCGGGCTGGGCGGTACGGTCGACCTCGGGGTCAAGGTGACAACGACCGACCCCAACGATCTCGTGACCGTGACGTTGACGGGCTTGCCGAAGTACGAGACGATCACCGACAAACTCGATGGCAAGACGTTCAGTGGCAAGAGTATCACCTTGACGGCCGCGCAGGTCGACAGCGGATTGACGCTGCAATCGAACTACAGGGGCGCGGCTCATCCGGTTGCGACACTCACGCTGACGGCAACGGCGAAGGATCCGGCCACAGGCGCCGTCTCGACAGCCTCGCCGCAGACCATCGCCGTAACGGATCCTCGGCCTGCCGCCACCACGACCTCGCCGCGGGTGATCGCCCAGACGGATCATGAGCATGCTCCCGCTAGGTCGCTAGCGTCCTGGTCAACCCGGCGCTTTGCTTGGCTGAACGAGCACAGGGACTTGGTCGCCGGCACCGCTAAGACCTTGGCGTCGCAAAACATTACTATGGCAGATCATCCGCTTGCGTCCGGCACGAGTAGAGCGTCCCTCGCAAGCCAGAGTTTTGCGCTGCTGAACCAGTACCTAGCCGGCAACTCTGGCCACGTCGATCACGGTCAGATCGTGGCGTCCTTGTCGAATGGAACCAACTGGAATCACGACTCGTACCTGACCAGACCGCAACATTGATCGCCTCCGCACCCAGGGGCTCCAGCGCCTGGGTGCGGCACCGTCAAGTTTGTGAATCTGAGAAGGAACATCGAAAGAACGCGGACGCGTATCCGCGAAGGGTTAAGCCAGAATGGCGATGCAGAACGAGAATGCCCACGCCGCAGACTTTGGACTTCGAGCCCTGGCTCTGTTCCTTCGCTTTCACGGCGTGAACGTTAAGCCCGACCAGATCCGCGATCGCTGTGGCGGCGGCGGTGCAATCGGCATCCGCGCGATGCTTCGTTGCGCCCGCGAGTTCGGGCTCAAGGTCGGTTCGCGCAAGACACAGTGGAAACAACTTGCGGATATCCGGTTGCCCGGCATCGCTTCACTGCATGATGGTGGATTTCTGCTTCTCGGAAAGGTCAGCGACAAAGGCGCGGTTGTGCTGCATCCACCCTCTTCAAATGCGAAGCTGATCACGCGAGCGGAATTCGAAGCAATGTGGGACGGCCGTTTGATCTTGGCTGGATCACAGAACGTCGCGCAGCGGGCGCTCCATGCCCTTATTGGCCGTGGGCGTGATCTGGTACGGCGCGCCAGCGGTACCTTGATGCGTGTTCGTTTCGCCGATCGACGCGATGAGGCCGCCCAGACGGCGGGCACTGCGTCTGAGTGCGGCGATGACCCAAGGCTCGTCGCCTTGGCGATATTGCTGCGTTGCCATGGCATCGCGGCCGAGCCGGACCAAATTCGGCATCGCATGGGCGCGGCGCGAGTGGGCGTTACCGAAGTGCTGCGCTGTGCAAAAGATTTCGGACTCAAGGCTCGGGCACAGAGGACGAGCTGGAATCGGCTTGCGGTTACTCCGCTGCCGGGAATCGCCGTGCTTCGGGACGGTGGATTCCTGATCCTTGGCAAAGTCGTCGGCGACAAGCTCCTCGTTCAGCGCCCATCGTCGCCGCAACCCATTACAATGAGCCAGGCCGAACTTGAGTCCATCTGGGACGGCGATATCATCCTGATGACCCGGCGCGCTGCCCTTACGGACCTGTCCCGGCGGTTTGACATCGGCTGGTTTCTCGGCGCGGTCCACAAATACCGCCATCTTCTCGGCGAAGTGCTGATCGCGTCATTCTTCCTTCAGGTCTTTGCCCTCATCTCGCCCCTGTTCTTCCAGGTGGTCATCGACAAGGTGCTCGTGCATCGAAGCATGAGCACGCTCGACGTCCTGGTCGCGGGCCTTATCGCGCTGACCGTTTTCGAAACTGTTCTCGGCACGCTGCGCGTCTATCTGTTCGCGCACACGACGAACCGCATCGACGTCGAGCTCGGCGCCCGGCTGTTTCGTCACCTGATGGCGTTGCCGATCGCATATTTCCAGACACGCCGCGTCGGGGATTCAGTCGCACGCGTCCGCGAGCTCGAGAATATCCGGCAGTTCCTGACGAGCTCGGCGCTCACGCTTGTCATTGATCTCGTCTTCACCGTCGTTTTCCTTGCGGTGATGTTCTATTACACAACTCCGTTGACTCTGATCGTCCTGTCGTCGTTCCCATTCTACATCGGCATTTCTGCGGGAGCTGCGCCGCTGTTTCGCCGGCGCCTCGATGAGAAGTTCGATCGCGGCTCGGAGAATCAAGCTTTTCTGGTCGAGACCGTGACGGGCGTCGAGACGCTGAAGGCCATGGCGGTCGAGCCGCAGATGCAGCGCCGCTGGGAGGAGCAGCTCGCCGCCTATGTGACCGCAAGCTTCCGCGTGCTCAGCCTGAACAATACTGCGAGCCAGGCGGTGCAGATGATCAACAAGCTGGTCGTCGCCGCAACCCTTTACTTCGGCGCCAAGCTCGTGATCGG
>NZ_RZSB01000805.1:0-2583 GCF_004023285.1 Mesorhizobium sp. M2A.F.Ca.ET.067.02.1.1 | reverse complement strand
TCAATGTGCTGAGCCTCGTCATCGCGGCGCTCGTCATTGCCTGCCTCGCCTTCAAGGGTGGGCGCGAGACGCTGCGCATCTGCGTCGACTCGCTTGCCGAAGGGGCCAAGAACGCGCTGCCCGTCGGCATCGCCTGCGCCATCGTCGGCATCGTCATCGGCACGCTGACGCTCACCGGCATCGCCTCCACTTTCATCGGCTGGATCATCTCCATCGGCGAGGACAATCTGTTCCTGTCGCTGGTGTTGACCATGCTCACCTGCCTGGTGCTCGGCATGGGCATTCCGACGATCCCCAACTACATCATCACCTCCTCCCTTGCCGGTCCGGCGCTGCTGTCGCTCGGCGTGCCGCTGGTGGTCAGCCACATGTTCGTCTTCTATTTCGGCATCATGGCGGACCTGACGCCGCCGGTGGCGCTCGCCGCCTTCGCCGCCGCGCCGATGGCCAAGGAAAGCGGATTGAAGATCGGCATCCAGGCGACAAAGCTCGCCATCGCCGGCTTCGTCGTGCCGTTCATGGCCGTCTACACGCCCGCCCTCATGCTGCAGGATGCCGGCCCGATCGCGGCCTCGTTCGGCTATCCCGTCGAGGTCGCCTATATCGTCGCCAAGGCCTGCATGGGCATTGTGCTGTGGGGCGCCGCCGCCGTCGGCTTCCTCGCCCGGCGCATGGCCTTGTGGGAGCGTCTCGTCGCTTTCGCAGCCGGCCTGCTCCTGGTGATCGCGCTGCCGCTCACCGACGAGGCCGGCTGGGTTCTGGCGCTGGCGTGGATCGGCTGGCATTGCTGGCGCGCGCGCCGGCTGTCCATGGCCGGCGCCGCATGAGCCTATGCATCCTCACCGCCGGCAAGACGGTGACGCTCGCCGCCGCCGCCTTCACCCTGTCCTGGACGCATTCGGTGGAACGCACGCGCTGGCAGGAGGATTGGAAAGTGTCGCCCACCGGGCTGCACGTCGTCGAGGCGCGGGTCAAAGGCTCCGGCGCCGGCATGGAGCCGCCCGAGGGCTCGGTGCTGCGGGACGGCTGGTGGATCTATGCGCCACGGATCGGGCCCCAGCAGCGTCTGGTGCTCGCGGCGTCCGGCGCCACCGGGGAAGGCTGGACGCTGTGCACGGTCATGGGTTGCCGGGAGCTGGGCGGGACGGCCGGCGAACCCACCGTGCTCGAACCCTGCGCCGGCTCAAGCCAGGCGCGATAGCGCATGGAGCGAATCTGAAAGATCGCGACGCGCTTTAGCCGATCAGCCGCTCCCGCAATTCGGCCGAAGGAATCTCGCAACTGTCCTTGCGGCCGAACAGCGCGTAGCGGTTCTTGGCAACGCGGTCATAGAGCCAGTCGCGCAGCGGTCGCGGCAGGATGAGCAGCGCCTTCGCGGCGCGCCAAGGCCAGCCGAGCGCGGCCATGACGGCAACGAAACTGTCGAGCTTGGTGAAGGGGGCGCCGTCGATGATGGCGAGGTTGCTGTCGTAATCGTCGGTCGGCAGGCCATGCTCGCGAAACAGCGCCTCGCCGAGCGGCGATTGCGCCGTGGCGAAGCGGAAGCGTTTTTCCCGGTCCAGCCTGAGGACGAGCTGGACGAAGCCCGAGCAGAACACGCAGACGCCGTCGAAGACGATCAGCGGCTGGCGGGCGTTATAGGCCTGGCGCGGGAAATCAGGACTTTCGGGCAGGTCGGTCATCGCGGCCCCGGCTGCTTGTGACCCCAAACACTAAGCTAGGAGACACACTAAGCCAGCCGGCGGCGGCGTCAAAGTCGCGGCGTTGTCGCACGCCAGTTGGCGGCGAGCACAAGGCGCTCGACGCGATAGGTGGTGGCGCGCTGGTCGGCGGCCGGCCGGCAGATGCGGCTGTGGTGGGCGCGTTGGCGGGTCATGTCAGTTCGCGCCGACGCCCAGCGAGTTGCCGCGACGCGCGCAGGCCGGCCCCGGGCCGCGCATGTAATAGCGCTCCGGCCGGTAGGTCGGCGCGACGAATTCGCGAATGGCGGCGGCGTAGCCTGTAATGTGGTTCCAGAAGTTCATTTTAACTGTCCCTGTCCCGCTTTCGGATGTCCCGTCCGAATTGTTCGAGAGCATAGCGTCGAGGCGTGAATAGTCGGTGAACGTGATGTTAATTTCTGGTCCGAAACTCGTTGCATCGTGGCCGGATTGCGGCTGATTCGCGGTGTTTCGGTGCCTTTCGTCGCCTTTCCGCGCCGTGTGACTTTTGCATCACATATGTTTCGTTCGGATGTCGCTTGGCCGCGCCTCTGTTTCACCTTCGCCCGGCGGCAGGAAATTTCCTTTCTCCCGGCCGGGCGGACAGGAACCTGTCACGGAAGACGACGTTGATCCGCAAGGACCGGGATGAACCCGGCCATGTTGACGGCTGTCCGCCGCGCAACTCCCCGACAATGCGAAACATGGAAGGCAACCGCCATGGGCTTCTTTTCGAAGGACATCCAGACACTGGACGATCTCTTCATCCACACGCTGCGCGACATCTATTATGCCGAGAAGCAGATCGAGAAATCGCTGCCGAAGATGATCGACAAGGCGACCGATCCGCAATTGAAGGCCGGCTTTGAGAAGCATCTCACGC
>NZ_RZSB01000804.1:0-2616 GCF_004023285.1 Mesorhizobium sp. M2A.F.Ca.ET.067.02.1.1 | reverse complement strand
GGGGTGTGCCGGGCGGGCCATACAAGCCGCCGGCCGGAAAATCCTAGGCCCAGGCGCGTTTTCAGGGAACGCAATCCGTCGCCGACGGAAATGCGATGGAGAAATCCGGCAAAGCTTCGAAAACGGCAGGTCAGTGCTCTTTACAGAGGGCCCGGAAGCTTTTAGGAAGCGCCTGCGCCGAACAAGCGCATGCACGGGCATAGCTCAGTTGGTAGAGCGGCGGTCTCCAAAACCGCAGGTCGTAGGTTCGAGCCCTGCTGCCCGTGCCATTTCCTCAAAAGGAATCGTCTCGCTTTCGTTTAGGTTCCGGACGGAACCGCCTCATCCTTTTGCTTGAGTTGTATCGGCGGCCAGCTTGTCGAGGGTGATAGGCAGGTCGCGTACGCGAATACCGGTGGCGTTGAACACGGCGTTGGCAACGGCCGCGGCCACTCCGGTCGTACCGATCTCGCCGATGCCACGCGCCCCCATGGGCGTGCGCGGGTCGGGGACATCCGTCCACAGCACATCGATCTCCGGCACGTCCAGATGCACCGGCACATGATAATCGGCCAGCGACGTGCTCATGATCCGGCCGCTCCGCTCGTCCAGCAGCGTTTCTTCCGTCAGCGCCATTCCCAGTCCCATGATCATGCCGCCCTTGAACTGGCTGGTGGCGGTTTTCGCGTTGAGGATGCGCCCGCAATCGAAGGCGCCGACCAGGCGATCGATCCGGATTTCCCCGGTAACCTCGCTCACGCGCAGCTGACAGAAGATGGCCGACGTGCTGTGCATCGAGAATTTGAGCATCTCCAGCGGCGCGCCGCTTTCGCCCGTGACGCTGATCTCGTCGCGCCCGGAGCGGCGAAAGATCGAAGCGAAGCTCTCGTACCGCGAAGGGTCGTCGACGCTGCGCAGCCCGCTGTCGGCGAATTCGACCTCGCCCACCCTGAGCCCCGCCAGCGGTGTGTCGTTGCCGGCGAGGCGCAACAGCTCGGCTGCAAGCTTGCCGCTCGCTGCACTGATAGCCGCGCCGAGCGAGGCTGTCTGGGACGATCCGCCGGCGAAGCTGGCGAAGGGCAGGCTGGAGTCGCCGATAGTCACCGACACACTGTCGAGCGGCAGCCCGAACCGGTCCGCGGCGTGCTGGCGCTGCACGGTCGCGGTCCCCATTCCCATCTCTTGCGCGGCACTTGCGACATGCGCGCGACCGCCAGCGTCGAGGGTGATGCGCGCGGACGTGCCGGGCATGCGGGCGAAAGGGAAGGTTCCGCCCGCGCAGCCCATGCCGATCAGCCATTCCCCTTGGCGCCGTGCACGAGGCGCGGAGGCGCGCAGCACCCAACCAATACGCTCGGCACCCATGTCGTACGCGGTCATCACGGCGCTCTGCGAATGGGGAGCGCCGCTGATCGGATCACAGGAAGCGACGTTGCGACGCCGCAACTCGATCGGGTCCATCCCGAGCTCATGAGCGAGTTCGTCCATCGCGCATTCGATCGCGAAAGTTCCCGGAGCCTCTCCGGGAGCACGCATGAAAGAGTTGGCCACGAGGTCGAGATCGACATGGTGCTGAACGATGTCGAAGCTTCCGGACGCATAGAGCGATCGCCCGGTGAGGCTGAAGCCTTCGTCGCATATGCTGTGCTTCGGCTTGGTGGCATAGCCATGGTGCAACAGGGCGGTGAGTTTTCCATCGGCACCGGCCCCCAGCGCGACGCGCTGCTCGGTCTGGGTGCGGCCGCCGACAAGACGGTGCATGCTCGCCCGCGAAAGCCTGACTCGCACCGGTCGCCCGGCGAGCTTCGCCGCGGCGGCGCCGAGGATCTGATGATCCCACATTCCCTTTGCGCCGAAGCCACCTCCGACGAAGGGTGAACTGACGAAGACATCCGCCTCTTTCAGCCCGAACACCTTCGCCAGGGACCCCGCCGTTGCGTGGATCATCTGCGTCGTGTCGTGAACGATCAGCCTTCCGTCCTGCCAGGCGATCGTAGCGGCGTGCGGTTCGATCGGATTGTGGCTCTGCCACGGCGTCCTGTAGACCGCATCGACCTTGTACGCCGCTTCGGCCAGCTTCTTTGAAGCGTTTCCCTTGTCGACCCGGTTGCGTTCGATCAGGATCGAGTCCGGCGTGCTTGCAACTTTCTTGCCGTCCTCGAACCGCGTGCGTGACGGCTGGGCTTCGTAACGAATCCGGACCAGCGTGGCGGCATGTTCGGCCTGTTCCCGGGTTTCGGCCAGAATGACGGCCACCGCCTGTCCGTTCCACCGGATTTCGGCGTCCTGCATCACCGGAAGCGTGTGGTTGCCTGCCGCCTTCAGATTGGTGATGCCGATCGCGGGAGGCACCGACATTTTCGGCGCATTGCGGTAGGTCATCACCAGCTCGACCCCCGGCGCGGCTTCAGCGACGGAAACATCGAGCTCGATGATCTTGCCGCGCGCTATGGTGGAATGGACAAAGGCGGCATGGAGCAGGTTCTCCATCGGCACCTCGGCTGCGAAGCGCGCCGCGCCGCGCACCTTGTCGGGACCGTCGACGCGTGGCTGCTGGGTTCCCAGCGTCGCGCGCTTCTCAATGATCGGATCCGGCGTGCCGCCGGGCAGCCAGCTTGCGGGAACGCGGCCCAGCAC